>JANXOO010001411.1 GCA_025353525.1 Schlesneria sp.
CCTTCGCGCAGTTTTTCAGCCGTCTCGACCATACGCTGTCGAGTCTGTTCGAGCTGGTTTTTCGTCTCGGCGACGTTTTCCTGTTGTGCCGATTTGTTCAGTTTGTTACGCAGTTCGTCGGTATCGTGCAACAGTTGCTGCTGTTCTTCGCGAAGCCGCTTCAGGCGGCGTTCAATTTCTTCTTTCTCGTCGTCCGTTTTTGCCTGACGCATTTGCGCGTCGAGTTCCTTCAACTGCTGATTGAGTTCCTCCTGACGGCGGGCCATTTCTTTCAGCCGGTCAAGAATCGCCAGTGCTTCGCGGTTGATATTGCTTTCTTCTTTTTTGGCACCTTGTTTCTCGGATTCATAGCGATTGTCTTTGCGCTTTAATTCGAGGTCGAGCTTTTCCTTTTCCTCGTTCTGCTGTCCGTTCCCCTTGGCTTTGGACTGCGTCAACAGATGCTCTTTCGCACGCAGTTTCAGCAAACCCTGGTAGGCAGCCTGCTCGGCCGCAATCGCGGATGGCATTGGCAAAAACGCTTTCTCGCTCAAAATCCGGCCCAGTTCTTTTTCCGCCTTCTGCATGCCCTCGTTGATTGTCGCGAAGATCGGTTGCAGTTGAGGTTGATTCATCTTTTCGCGAAGTGTCGCCAGCTTTTGAATCGCCAGCGTTTGGCTCTGGTGAATCGCACCGATATCTTCAGCAGACTTCGACGACCAGGCCGGATTCACGAGTCGTCCGATCTTCCAACTACTGATAATGATCTGTTTTTGAAGTTCCAGCAGTTTGGCCAGTGATTCGGGAGGCTTCTGTGACGCCTGCATTTCTCCCGCACCCTGCTGATCGACCTGACGGTAAATCTCGTCAAACGCCCGCACCTCGGCGAAATAAACGTCACCACTTGTTGTTCGTCGCTGCCCGTCGGGCCCATAATCGACCGCATAAAGAAACCACGTGAGCAGATCATCGGGCTGAACTCGCAAGTCTTCAAGCTGCTGCAACGATGACAGCTTGTGCTGCTCGCCCCCTTTCAGATGTTGGCCCAGCGGCAAAGTGATCGGATCTTTTCCCGGGATCTGAACAACGATCCCCGCTTCCAGGACGCCAAAGTCGTCGATGGTCGTCGCTTCAATGGCAACTTCTTCCAACGGCGAAACTTTGACATCCTTACCGGGAAACGTCAGCTTCAGGTCAGGCACACGATTCGGGACAACGTCGATCCGATACTCTTCGGGGTCGCGATTCTTTCGCCCGGCATCGTCGACCAGTTCCAGCTTCAACCGCATTCTTGTTGTTGGAACAAACTCCGTCAGATATGTTTCAGGATCGTTCGGATCGGCTTGCAAGTCGATTGGTTTGCCGGTCGCAGGAACGAGTCTCGCGATCGCAAGCGTCTTGTTCACCTTGCACAAGATCCTGACCGTCGTTCCTTCGACGACTGAAGCTTCAAATGCATCAGGAAGTTTTTTTGATGCCAATTCGGTATAGGCGGGAAACCGGAGATCAAGGTCTGACCTCACCAGTGTCGGCAGGTCGTAGACGCTCACGCGGTACTCTCGCGACTGCTTGCCATCGAAGTCGACCCGATACGTGATGTCTCGTTTGATTGGTGGCAGTCGCGTCGCGAACACGGGATCATCGAGACTCCTGGTGAGCGGAAGTCGTGTCTCGGCTTCGTCAGCATTTCGCCAGATCACATGAACGTCAGCGGGCGGTGTCCCTTGAAACCGGGCCAGGACCAGCAGGCTGCTGCCACGTTCCAGGTCTGAATCACCCGGTTCCACTTCGATCGGCAATTCTCCGGAAACCGGATCGATGATCGATTTCGTTGTCGCCACAGCGGAGACAGGTTTTGTCGTGACCTGCATCACCATCAATCCGGTCAGTACAAATATGGAGAATGCGGAGAACTGCCATGCGATTGCGTTGGCCATCTGTCGTGGTGGAACGGATTCGGACCAGTCATTCATCCGGGAATGGTGGACCGCTTCGGCAATCACCTGACGCTGCAAAACATTCAGCCGCCCTGTTTCGAAATCGGGACATTGCTCCAACGCGGCGAGCAATCGCGAATTCAGATCGGGAAAGGCGTGCTCGATATGTCGAGCGACTTCGGATTTGCGTGTCCCGAGTGTTTTCGACCGAATCCAGAGGGTCGTCGCGACCAATGTCGCGGCGACGATCCATGCAGAAGGAGGCAGCACAGGCCGACCTGCGAAAGCCCACGCGATCACAAATACCGAAAGGGCCGCCCAGGACCAGGTCAATCGCCGCCACAACCAAAGCCGCCCGATTCGCGTGGCGACATTCGACAACTGCTGGCGAAGCTGGAATTCCAACATCAGTCTCATCTCCGGTCCCGAGCGGAAATCGTTCAAACAGGCAAACTTACAGGATACCGTCCACCACAACGCCCGTCACGCCCGAGATTTATAATAGAGGCGATCCGGAACCGTTACTCGCCGTTGTGGCGAGTAACGGTTCCGCCCTGGATTGCTACGCGTCCTGATTTTTTCGGATTTCGGGAACTTCTTCAACGTTCATTCCGTCAATGTCTCTGTCGTCAGAACGCCGCTGCGTTCCGGCGGCGGTGACGTTACTGCCCTGTCAATCTTGCGATCGCTCAAATCTCAACGCGAAATATGGAATCAAATTGTGTTACTAATCCATCGCCGCATCCGTTATTTGTTGCCTGTTATTTTGGTCGCTTCCGTCGCTGGCAGACCGTACCGGTCTGCCGCCGCCGACTCTGCCGACCATCGGCTGGGACTATCGACATCGCGGGTTTCCGTTTTCAAGGACGGCTATTACCTGGCGGTCAAAAGCGGCAGTGCGATCACCAACAAAGACGGCGAAGTTGTTCTGGAAGATGTTCCTGACGCTGCGGTTCTCGGTTCGATGTGGGCGACTTCGAACAAAGGGAAATTGCTCAGCATTGTGGCCTCGCGCGAGGTCGTGAGGAAGACGATCGACAAGGAAATGACGTGTTTTCAAACACTTGATCTGCTGCATGCAAACGTCGGAAAACAGGCGAAAATTATCCTCACAGACAAGTCCATCATTCAGGGGACGATTCGTACCGTCCTTGCTGAAGCGACATCTGCCGCCCCGACACCTCATCAACGCGAATTGTTTCATCTGGACGACGATACCGCTGCCAACCCGATGTCCCCGGTGACCGCTCAGGCTGCGTCGATTTCGGCGACAATCTCAGGAATTACCGGATCACAATTCATTCTCGACACGGACGAAGGCGACGTAGTCCTTTCCACGGGGCAGATCGCCACGCTGACAATCAGAAATATGAAGTCGACGATGCCGCGAACTCTGACGACGACAGAGTCACCCAAACGGCTGACGTTTCGATTCGCCGAAGTCGGAAAACCGGTGGATGTGTCGCTGATTTATTTTCGGCCTGGCTTGCGCTGGATTCCGACGTACCGGGTCAATGTATCGCCGGACGAAGGGAAAAAGATTGCAACCATTTCAATGCAGGCAGAGTTCCTGAACGAAGCGGAAAACCTCGAAAACGTTCCAATCGATATCGTGGTTGGCGTGCCCCACTTCCGGTTTCGGGAAACGCCCAGTCCGCTGGTTCTTGAGGCAACGATGAGAAACGTACTGCACCAGGCAGCCCCTGCCTTGATGAACCAGCCAATGCTGATGGGTCAGCAAGGTGGTTTCTTTTCCAATTCGATGTTCGACGCGCGAAGCGGCGAGCGGCATGGTGCCGGAAGCGGACCGGGCACCGGCGACGACCAACTGGCATTACCCGCAGAACTGGCCGCCGAGGGGGCCGGAGACTTGTTCGTCTATACAATCCCCCGGCTGAACCTGCGCAAGGGACAGCGAGCTGCAATGCCGATTTTGACTGCCGATGTGCCGTATCGTGATCTTTATACGTGGGACATTCACGAAACCCGAAACGAACGCGGTGGTTCAGTAGCTGCAGCAGTCGGCAGAGGTATCACATCCCCACTGCAGATTTCCGAAAACCGCGTGTGGCATCAACTGGTTCTGTCGACTACGACACGATTCCCGTGGACGACTGGGCCCGCGATGGTCGTTCAGGGAACTCAACCGCTTGGCCAGGACATGATGACATACACGTCGCCCGGCGGCGAGGTCAGGTTGCCGATCACTGTCGCAGTCGACTTGCGAGGTTCACTCGACGACGAAGAGACCGATCGGAAGCTGAACGATTTGAACGTGAACAACGTGAATTATGCGCGGATCAGCAAGTCGGCGACACTTTTACTTCAAAACCGGAAAAAGAGCCCCGTCGAAATTGAAATCTCGTTCCGAACCGGTGGGAAAGCAACGGAAGCGACACTCGATGGAAAAATTACTCTCAGGCCGCATGCCCCGGAAGACTGGATTAACAGTCAGGGATACGCGGCCGTCAACAACAGTTCGATCACAGTCTGGCGGTCGTCCGTGAAACCGGGCGAGTCGTTCGCACCAACCGTCAAGTACCACTATTTCGCATTACATTGAGCAGCGACGATCAATCGTTTCATTTCGCTGACGGCCTGCGAAAATCCGACCATGATCGCTCGTGCAACGATGCTGTGACCGATGTTCAGTTCAGCGGCATCGGGGATCGCCGCGACCGGTTGCACATTGCGATACGTCAGGCCGTGTCCAAGATTCAGTTGCAGGCCGCAGTCGCGAGCGAATCGTCCGGCCTTCAGAAGCTGCTCCAGTTCGTGCGCCTGTGCTGCTGCAGAGATCGCGTCTGCGTATCGCCCCGTGTGAAGTTCGACAGCCGCACAACCCAGCCCTTTGGTCGCTTCGATCTGGTTTTCTGCCGGGTCGATAAACAGGCTGACCGCAACCCCGGCCGCATGCAATCGATCGACACACCGGCGAACCCGATCGAGGTTTCCGACGACATCCAGTCCCCCTTCGGTCGTGACCTCTTGCCGTTTCTCTGGCACGAGTGTCGCCAGTTGCGGCAGGATTTCGATCGCAAAATCGGTGATTGCCGGTTCGGCAGCCATCTCGAAATTGAGCTTCACCTGCACGGTCTGTTTCAAAACGCGAACGTCACGATCCTGGATATGTCGGCGGTCTTCGCGCAGGTGAACCGTGATCACATCGGCACCGCCCAGTTCCGCCAGCGCAGCCGCCCAGACGGGATCCGGCTCGACCGTGCGTCGCGCCTGTCGCACAGTGGCGACGTGATCAATGTTGACTCCCAAAGTTGCCATATTCGACTCAACGTTTTAAAGGATGATACTGTGCGCGGTCTGAAGTGAAGTCATTGACAAATTCGGCGACAATTGGCAATTGTCGCCGGAAACAGCTTCCGACGTTCACCGAGTGTGTCATCGGGGTTTTTATCCCTCCGCAGCGTCGGCATCATCGTCGACAATGCCTAATACTTCCATCCTGCGGTACAGTCGCGGACGGGTAATCCCTAGTAACTCGGCTGCCTTCGCCTTGTTTTGTCGTGATTCAAGAAGTGCCAGTTCAATCTGTTCCCGTTCGACCTTCAGCAGTAGCGGATCGAGCGGTTCCGATCGCTTGCGCTGCGGAGGTCCGATCGATTGACCGGTGACTCCGGTGCGGAACCGGAACGGAAGGTGAGCGGATTCAATCAACGTACCGGGACAATCGCTGCGAGCTTCGGTCACGACAGTACGCAGTTCAGCAACGTTGCCAGGCCAGTGATAGCGCCGAAACTGATCGAGCACATCTGCATGAAACCCGCAGACCTGCCTGGCATCACCACGGTTCAGCTCTTCCAGGAAAAACTGTGCCAGAGGTTCGAGATCTTCCGTACGTCCACGAAGCGCAGGAACCGATATTGTGATCGCGGTCATTCCGAAAAGCAGTTCGCTGAGAAAGCCTTTCGATTCCACCAGCGGTTCCAGTGGCAGATGCGATGCCGCCATCATCCGGGGACTGGTGAGACTCTTCGATTCGATCAGTTTCAAAACGATCCGTTGCAGATCCCGTGGCAGTTCGTCGATTCGGTCGAGATAGACCGTTCCGATCCCGAACGCGTCATCTCGATGAGACTCCGTCATTCGCAACAGAGTCGATTCAAGAAAATCGGCAGGAAGCGAGCGACAATCCAGTGGCACAAACGAACGATGGCTTTGCTCGCCGGAATGATGAACTGACCGAGCCATAAATTTGCGGCCAGTCCCCGATTCCCCCTGGAAAAATATCGGTAACGACGACTTCCCGGCGAGTTTCGACTGGCCCAGGGCGCGTCGCATGGCAGGACAACGACCAATCAGATTTCCGTTGCCGATATCCTGCCTGAGTGATCGCCGCAATTCTGCAAGTTCGTGATGCAACCGTTCTGCAATCGGCAAGGAATCAATCGCACGGGCTTCGGTCGCCAGCTGAATGATTCCGAGTGACGCCTGTACGACCTGCTCGCTATTGGTCAGCGGGTAAAAATGGACGAGGCATTCGAGAGGATCCATGTCGCGGCGGGCAACGCGGGTCGGCGTCACGACGGTTGATCCGCGCCAAACATCCGACGGTGGCGTCAACGACGCCCTCAATGCCGCCGTCGACGATGTGTCGGCTTCAGTGACATATTCGCAAACTTGCCCGAGCAGTTCGGCGGGAGGCCAGCCGGTCAGCCGTTCGCATCCGCTGTTGAAGAATACCAAACGGCGGTGGGCGTTCAGGACGAACATCGCGACCGAAGTATCCTTCAGCCAGACTTCCAGGCGACGAGTCGTCCGTACGCGATTGGTCATGTTCGATCGAGTCAGGTCTGATGGAGTTTTTCGAGCACGACCACGTTCCCCCGCTCGTTGTACTCGATTTTAGTCATGAACTCGCGCATCAGCATCAATCCCCGACCGCACGGGCGTTCAAGGTTTTCATCGGATGTCGGATCGGGAACATCCTCGGGACGAAATCCGTCACCCTGATCCTCGATGCGAATGCGAACGCCCCGTTCATCCATCCGGAAGTCGATGCGGACCTGTTTATCGGGACTCAATCGATTTCCGTGTTTGATTGCATTCGCCACGGCCTCATCGACGGCGAGTCGAATGCCGAAGACTTCACGGGAAGTAAAAGCAGCACTTCCGACGGCAACAACGATCCGCTCGACGAGCGCCTGACCTGATTCGTAATCGCTGGAAATCGCAACCTCGAATTGATTGCTGGAAGCATTCACGTCGGGAAACTCGCTTGAGACGCGGTAACGATCGAAAGTTTTATGACAATTCGACTACCGTGTCCCGGCCCGAAGCAAACGGCAGTGCTGACAGGATTACGTCGGCCAACCCGCGACTTGTGGTCACTTTCTGCAGACCACAAGAGACAGATTCGCCGACAAGAGGTTAGAAGCCTTCAAGAGCTTCTTCTTGCGTTGCCTTGATATCGAAAATCTTGTTCAGGCGCGTGATTTCAAAGACTTCGTAAATCTCGGGCCGAATGCAGCACAGACGCAGCTTGGACTTGGCTGCTTTCGCTTTCTTGTCCATTGTGATCAACTTGCCGAGTGCAGCACTTGACAAGTATTCGACCAGACTGAAGTCAAGGATTATTTTTCGGCATCCGTCTTCTTCAATTAATGCAAACAGATTGTTTCCGATTGCCTGAATGTTTGCTTCATCCAGAATCTTCTTGTCGACAAATTTGGCGATGGTGACACCGCCCACATCTTCAATATCAAGCCGTCGTTGACCCGTTGACATATCGTTTTCCTGTCCGAAGCCCTTCGTCAGTCTTTGCGCATCATTTTGCCAAACACGGCTGATGTTCCCGGTCTTCATTGATCATCCGATTTGTGTCCTGTGAAGTCAAGTGTCGAAAATTAATGATCCGTTTCCGCACCGCCTGGCAAACGCGACCCGTTTTGGCGAGGATGGGTCACATTGGAATCGGTTTTCTGTGATCACCCTGCCCCATGCTTGCCTATAACACTCGAATCGTTTTGCTCGGAACGCTCCTTCTCGGGGTGTGCAGCGGCGTTGTCGGAACGTTTATGTTGCTTCGCAAAAAGGCACTGGTGGGCGATGTCGCCAGCCATGCCGCCTTGCCGGGGATCGGAATTGCCTATCTGACGGTCGAAGCGACGTGGCCGGGATTCGGAAAATCGTTGCCCTGGCTGTTGGCAGGTGCCTCGGTCTCGGCGGTTTGCGGGGTTGTTGCGACCAATCTGATTCAAAGAATGCGATTGATCAAGGAAGATGCCGCTCTTGGAATTGTCCTTAGCCTGTTCTTCGGCGCCGGGATCGTATTGCTCTCCGTCGTTCAGGAAATGAAAACCGGTAGCGCGGCTGGCCTGGGCGATTTCATTTTCGGAAAGGCGGCCTCCATGACAGCCGCCGATGTCTGTCTGATTGCTGCCGCCAGTGCGATTGTGCTGCTGATTTGCCTGATACTCTTCAAAGAGTTTTCGGTTCTCTGTTTTGACGAGGAATATGCGGCGGCACTCGGTTGGCCTGTGAAACGGCTCGATTTGCTTTTGACGGCGCTCGTTGTTGCGGTGACGGTGATCGGGATGCAAAGTGTCGGCCTGTTATTGGTCGTAGCGCTGCTGATCATTCCGCCGACGGCAGCCAGGTTCTGGAGCGACCGTCTGGGCCCGATGGCGCTGATTGCCGGTGGAGTCGGCGGAATCAGCACTTCGACGGGAGCATTGCTCAGCGCTTCGTTACCGCAACTTGCAGCGGGACCGATCATCGTCCTGGTCTGTTCGTTGTCGTTCGGGATCAGCCTGCTTTTCGGGTCGGCACGTGGAACTTTTTGGCAATTCTGGCGACAACGAACGGCCAGCCGGCGCAAAGGACAACTCGACCTGTTGCGAGCCTGTTACGAAGAGCTGGAAGGTCGATTGTCGGCGAACGACATGATTGCCGACGCCGCCACGCGTGAGATCCCCGATCTGACTCCGTATCCGATCAGGCGCGAAGCACTGATTGGTGCTCGACGATGGTCGCCAGGCCGCGTGGCAAAACTGCTTCGATCGGCAATTGTCGAAGGCTGGCTGCGACAGGATTCGGACGGCGAGTACCGGTTGACCCAGTCCGGATCAAGGCTTGCCGCTCGCGCCGTGCGAAACCATCGCCTGTGGGAACTGTATCTGATTCACTTTGCGGACGTCGCCCCAAACCGGGTCGATCGTGAAGCAGACCTGATCGAACACGTGCTGGAACCCGGCCTTGTCGAACAATTGGAATTGCTGCTCAAACAGGATCGAACCCGAGCCATACCGCTCAGTCCTCACGAATCCCCGGCATACCAAAAGCCGGGTTCAGGTTGAACGCCATCCGAAATCGATCTGAAGTTCAGACTTTATTGCGAATCGTGACATGCAAACAACTCCTGATCACTCGCGCTCCGAATCTTCTATTTCGTATTACAGTGCGTGCGCGGTTGCATTTTGGATATCGCTCGTCGCAACCGGATGTGATGCGCGATCGAAGACGATGGCACCTTCGATGCCAGCAGATCTGCGCGAACTGCACGTTGTTGCGGCGTCGGACTTGAGGTTCGCACTCGACCGGATTATCGCCGACTTCGAGAAACGCCACCCCGATGTTCATGTCAAAGTCACCTATGGTTCATCGGGAAACTTTTACGCTCAACTCTCCAACCGGGCCCCGTTCGATCTCTTTCTTTCGGCCGATATTTCATATCCACAAAAACTGGCGGACGCCGGACTGGCGGACAAAAACAGCATTTTCACGTATGGAATCGGCAGTCTGGTCGTCTGCGCCCGCAAGGACTCGAAACTTGATATCGAATCGCTTGGAATGGACGTTTTGACCGATCCGTCGATTCAAAAAATTGCAATTGCCAACCCCAGGCACGCTCCGTACGGTCGCGCTGCCGAGGCTGCACTCAAACACTTCGAACTTTACGACCAGGTGGCGGAACGGCTGGTGATGGGCGAGAATGTCGCTCAAACGGCTGTTTTCGTTGAGTCGGGGTCTGCCGATGTCGGAATTATCGCTCGTTCGCTGGCGATAGCGCCGGTTTACAGGAATTCGTTGAAATCATGGAGAATACCTCAACTTGCTCATCCACGTCTCGAACAGGGTGGCGTGATCCTGTCGTGGTCTGTTAATTCTGAAATCGCCAAACAATTTTGTGATTCCTTGATTGATGAACGAGGCCGAACAATCCTGTCCGAAGACGGATTCGACGCGCCTGATTGAAGTTTTGCTCACATTAAGGCGACCGGCAGAAAATGAATGACTGCTTGCTGAAAAAGGGGGACTGGCTCCAAGGCTTCCTGGTGCCTGTCCCCCTTTTTCAGCGATCCAGACATTGGTAACGTTTTTCCTGCCGATCGCCTGACTGCGTTGTGTGTTGGGCCAGGTCGATATTTTGATGTGTCAAGGCCAGACCAATGAGTCAGTCTGTTGAAATGGACGCCCGTCGGGCTGCAACTTAACCGAAATTTTCCTGCCTCGGGCCGATCCGAATGCCGCTTCGAATATCCAATCTTCGCCTTCCCGTCACGGTTCCTGAATCGGATCTTCCGCAACATCTGGCGCGACGACTGGGTGTGCCCACCGGCGATCTTGCACAATGGCGGGTGCTCAAAAAGAGCCTCGATGCAAGGTCACCTTATGATCTGCAATTCGTTTACACAACGCTTGTCGAACTCTCGGAGACCCTGACGAAGTCATCGCGGATTCCGTTTGCGAACAGCATCGATATCCAGTCTTACGTTCCCCCGGCTTTTGACGACGCTGTGCCCGGCAGCGAACCGATGCCCGAACGACCGATCGTGGTCGGTTCGGGACCGGCGGGATTGCTTGCGGCATATTATCTGGCGATCAAAGGATACCGTCCGTTGATCCTCGAACGGGGCGAAGCGGTCAAGGACCGGGTTGCATCGGTACGTCAATTCGATCGCGGCGGGGAGTTTGATCGCGAAGATAACTACCTTTTCGGAGAAGGAGGGGCCGGTTGCTTCAGCGACGGAAAACTGACTTGCCGTCTGGAAGGCCCTGATGTCGACTGGGTCTTGCAGAGTTTCGTTGAATGCGGCGGCCGACCGTCGCTTGTCTATGAAAACCGACCGCACCTTGGCAGTAACAAATTGCCGATGATCTGCCGCAACTACCGCCGCAAGATCGAGGCACTTGGGGGCGAATACAAATTCGGCTGCCAGCTTGAAGGGATTTCAATTCGCGACGGACGAGTCATCGGAATTCACACGTCTGCGGGTGACATGGCGTGCGGTCAATTGATTCTCGGCATCGGCCACAGTGCTCGCGACACGTACCAGATGCTTTACGATCTTGGCGTGCCAATGGTGCAAAAGGCATTTCAACTCGGGTTACGGATCGAACAGCCCCAGTCGCAGATCAATCACCACAAGTACGGACGTCCAGAATACGAAGCATTGCTGGGTGCCGCCGATTACTCGCTGCAGGCGCGCGGTCCCAAATCTGTCTTTACGTTTTGCATGTGTGCGGGCGGGATCATCATGCCCAGCATCAGCGAACCGGGAATGTTCTGCTCGAACGGGATGAGTAACTCGCGCCATGACACACCGTTCGCCAACAGCGGAATCATGGTCACGCTCGAACCTCACGAATTCGGCAATTCCCATCCACTGGCGGGAATGCACTTGCAGCAACAGTACGAATCGGTCGCATATCAACTGGGAGGCTCGAATTACCTTGCCCCGATCCAGACAGCGCAAGATTTTCTGAAGGGCCGCGCAACCCATCCGTCCACGAAACCCGATTGTTCTTATCAGCGTGGTGTCCGGCCAGCGCAGCTTGACTACGTCATTCCTCCGGTTGTTGCAGATGCAATTCGCTGCAGCCTGCCGATTATGGATAAAAAACTGCGGGGCGATTTTTTGAAACAGGCGATTCTGGTCGGTCCCGAGATGCGAGGAAGTTCGCCGATTCGGATTAATCGCGACATGACGACCCGTCAGTGCCCGAATATCGCTGGTCTGTATCCGGTCGGAGAAGGAGCCGGTTATGCGGGCGGAATTGTCAGCGCGGCCGTCGACGGACTTCGTTCCGCGCGAGAAATCGTCCGACAATTCATGCCGCTTCAGGCGCAACCATCAATCACGTGAAACGTCTGCCCAACCAGAAAAAGACATGGCTCATGCGGGAATTCGTGCTACCGTAGCGCGAAATCGAGGGTGTTTGTCCAATGAATCTGAATATCGACTTTTATGCTGATGTCGAAAGTCTCCTGCGTCAAAGTGCAGCGAAGGCGGGCCTGGATGTCGCTGGCGTTATCTCAATGGTACTCATTTTGTCGAAACGACAAGGTAGCCCGAAGCGTTAGCCGCCAGATGGTCACCGAACGAATTGCGAACTGATTTTCCGCTGCACCGAAGCGGAAGCTCTCCCACGATGAATTCATGGCCAAACTTCACGGCATCGTTGCCTTGCATCCGGTGTCCAATGGAAAAATGGACGATAGTCGATCTATGCCGGAAGTGGTGAATGAGATCCCTCGTCGATACGAATCTTCTCCTGCGGATTGGAGGCGCATCGAATGCAATGCATGCGGAAGCAATGGCGGCTCTCGACTGGCTGGACGCACACCAACATGAATGAGTGATCGTTCCGCAAGTACTCTATGAATATTGGGATGTCGCCATACGTCTGCTCGAAAACAATGGCCTCGGACTGGATGCCGCTGGAGCGGAACGCACAATGGGTGAATGGACCAGGACCTTTCCGCTGCTTTTAATTGAGAAAGGGGACAGGTACAGATCTTGCTTCATTTTATCTGTACCTGTCCTCTTTGTTTCGTCCAACGTCCGGATCGCGGCCTCCGCCGACAACCGGCACCGTGAACTCACTCCTGTCAACTCACCCGAAGAGTATCGACGGTTAATACGATACGCTCACAGAATGGACGGCTACGGTCGCGGTCGCAACTGGAGTTTTCACGTTGAGCCCTCCGGCGACAATAACGTTTCCATTGTTCAATCGAGGAATTGAATCGATCATCGACCGAAATCGCGGACAATTCGGACCAGGAATCGGGGTTTTGAGTCCGAACATTGCATTCGCCTCGCGATTACGATTTAATAATGGTGGCGAGCCTGTCGCACCCCTTGTCGATCAATCACGTCGAACACGACAAGATCTCGGTGGTCAGCCCGGTCAATTGTTTGCTTGATTCACATTCGAGTTCGGCGTAATTCACTGACGTTGACAACGGTTCCAGGTTCCGGATTTTGCACCGTCCTAAAAAACTCGTTCGAGGGGCCTTTGCACTATGGTGTATTTGCGACCGCGTATCCTCCTTTCTTCGTTGCTACTGACCTGCCTTGTGAACATGACTGGCTGCGGCCAAGGCGACCGACCGCCAATGGGATACGTCTCGGGTAATGTTACGATTGACGATGAACCACTTTCCGGCGTCATCGTGCTTTTCACTCCGGAATCTGGTCGGCCTGCAACGGCACTGACGGACAGTAATGGAGCATACCGATTACAGTACGTTTCCAATGTCTATGGATGCAAGATTGGGTCAAACACAGTCAGCTTTGTGGCCCCCACAAGCGGTACGCCATCCCATCCGATTCCAGCCAGGTATCAAGGGAAATCCGATTGGAAGGTTGAAGTCAAAAAGGGAAATAACACGTTCGATTTGCCGTTGGAAACGGATACCAGTTCTAAACCGGCAGCCCTCAAGCCCGCCGGCACAAAAAAAGCAGCAGAAATTCCTGATTGAGATACCCTACGTGGTGGTCACCGATCGTCACCACGGATGTCGTATAGCGTTTCTTCTTTCGCAAGTCCTGGGAGATTCAGATGCGTCCAACGATCAAGCACCGATTCGGCTTCACACTGATTGAGTTGCTGGTGGTCATCGCCATCATTGCCGTACTGATTGC
>JANXOO010001446.1 GCA_025353525.1 Schlesneria sp.
TTCGTGAAGCATTCCCGGGAAAGAAGTGATCTTACATCGACGCGCGTCGACCTGGCTTTTGTTTGACAATGCTTTCGTTGCCGCATCCGGCCGAAATCGGCAACATCTTGCCGGGACTGCATCGACCAGCCGGGTTGAAGCAATCGCGGATCGACCTCATCACGGCGAGATCCTCGGGAGCGAACAGTTTGTCCATGAAACTGATTTTTTCAACGCCGATCCCGTGCTCGCCCGTCACGCTGCCGCCCAGTTCGATGCATTTCGTCAGAATCTCGTCACTCGCCCGAAGAACGCGCGCAACCTGTTCTGTATCGCGTTCATCGAACAGCAGAATTGGATGGATGTTTCCGTCGCCCGCGTGAAACACATTGACAATCCGAAGACCATGCCTTTGACCGCAGGCGACGATGAATTCCAGGATTTCGGGCAACTTCGTACGCGGAACAACTCCGTCCTGAGTGCAATAGCTGGGGCTCAGTCGACCGATCGCTCCGAAGGCCTGTTTACGGCACTTCCACAGCAACAGACGCTCTTGAGTCGTATTCGCCTGACGAACTTCACGAGCTCCGTTTTGAGTACACAGCGCGATCATTCGACGGGCTTCCTCGTCGACGGCAACTTCCAGTCCATCGACTTCAATCAGCAAAACGGCACCCGCGTCGAGCGGGAAGCCGAAATGGAAGGCCTGCTCGACGGCACTGACGATCCCCTGATCCATCATTTCCAGCGCGGCCGGAACGATCCCTGCTCCGATAATCGCGCTGATCGCTTTGGTGGCGTCAGAAACCGTTTCAAAAATCCCCAGCATCGTGCGGAAAGCGGCCGGATCGCGGGTCAACCGGACGATGATCTTCGTCGCAATCCCCAGTGTCCCTTCGTTACCGACGAACAGACCCGTCAGATCGTAACCGGGCGTTTCTTCGACGCGTCCGCCCAGTTGTACGACTTCGCCGTCGGGCAAAACGATCTCTGCCCCCAGGACGTGGTTCACTGTGACGCCGTATTTCAGAGTATGCGGACCACCGGAATTTGTCGCAAAGTTTCCGCCGATTGTACACGCCCCCTGACTCGACGGGTCGGGCGCGTAATGGTAACCGCTCCCCTTGAGATGCTGCGTCAGATGCACGTTCACGAGTCCCGGTTCGACCACAGCGTACCGGTCGCGATAGTTGACTTCCAGGATCTTCTTCATCCGCGTGAGGGCGATCATCACGCCACCGCCAACGGGAAGGCAACCTCCGGCAAGACTGGTACCGGCTCCACGTGGGACAAACGGAACGTCGAATTCATTGCACAATTCGACGATGGCCACGACCTGTTCGGTCGTCGTCGGAAAGACGACGACATCCGGCGACTTCTTGTCAACAACGAATCCATCACATTCGTAGACCAGCAATTCGTCCGGATTGAACAACAGTGACTGCTCCCCGACAACGGCTTTCAGCCGATCGAGAAGCTGTTGGTGGCGAGCGGTCGTTTTGGGGGGGTTGGCAATGGTCGTGGTCATTGATCAGGCAATTCAAAAACGCCAGGCGGTCGGGCTATTGAAAAATCGAAACCAGGTTGTTGATCGACAACGTTTTCACCTGTGCATCGGTTCTGCGATATTCCTGAATGGCGAAACGAAGATTTTTGCATTAGACTCAAAGTTACGGTTTGTACTGTAAAAAGTGAAGACGGTCGACCGCTTTCCGGGCCAAGGCGTCAAGGGTCAAGGCGGTTGGGAGTTTTCATCACTCGAGGGACAGTCAAGTTTCTCAACCGATTGCACGAGGGCCATCATCGCACCGCGTGATGAGCCTTTCACGAAAGACTCTCAATCGAAATTGCGACTCCGATTCGAGTCGATATCCGCTCTTTAGTCCATTGAAAGTCGAATATGTCAGTTGCCTCGCCCGCCGTTTCAGTGAATCCTCAAACCGTAGCGACCTCGCACGTTCCCGATGCCGAAGGTCGATTCGGCGAATTCGGTCGACGTTTTGTCCCCGAAACCCTGATGCACGCTTTGGAAGAATTGACGGCAGAATACGCCAGAGCGAACGCCGACCCCGCGTTTCACGCGCAGCTTGACGGCTTGCTGAGGACATTTGTCGGCCGCCCGAATCCGCTCTACTTTGCTGAACGGCTGACCAAAGAATGCGGTGGGGCCAGGATCTACTTCAAGCGTGAGGATCTCAACCACACGGGGGCTCACAAGATCAATAACACGATCGGCCAGACCCTGCTGACGTTGCGAATGAATAAAACTCGCGTCATCGCCGAAACGGGTGCCGGTCAACATGGAGTCGCCACCGCCACCGCGTGCGCCCGATTCGGATTGCCATGTGTCGTCTATATGGGCGAAGAGGATATTCGGCGTCAAAAGCTTAACGTATTCATCATGCGAACGATGGGAGCAGAAGTTCGACCGGTCACAAGCGGTTCCAGAACCCTGCGCGATGCGATTAACGAAGCAATGCGGGACTGGATGGCATCGGTCGAAAATACGCACTACATCCTGGGCTCTGTCGTCGGACCGCATCCTTTTCCCATGATTGTTCGCGACTTTCAGTCGGTGATCGGCAAGGAAGCTCGCGAACAATGCCTTGCGACGACAGGTCGCCTTCCCGACGAAGTTGTCGCTTGCGTTGGCGGCGGATCGAATTCGGCGGGAATGTTCCATCCGTTCGTCGACGATATCAGCGTTGAACTCACCGGCGTCGAAGCGGGCGGGCGCGGTTCGGCAGCCGGTGACCATGCCAGTACATTAACATTCGGCAACAAGGGAATCCTGCACGGCACCTACAGTTATGTGCTGCAAGACGAAGACGGTCAAACGGCCGATGTTCATTCGATCTCTGCTGGTCTTGATTATCCAGGTGTCGGCCCGGAACACGCCTACTGGAAAGACACCGGTCGGGTTCGTTACGAGAGTATCGGCGACGGCAAGGCCCTCGAAACGGTCCAGCACGTGGCTCGCACGGAAGGAATTCTGCCCGCACTGGAAAGTTCCCACGCCATTGCCTACGCGCTTGAACGAGCGAAACAGCGGAAACCGACGGATGTGATCGTTGTTTGCCTTTCAGGACGCGGCGATAAAGATGTCAACGAAGTCGCTCGCCTGACCGGACAGGAACTGTAGTCGACGATCACTGTCATTGCAGATGTTTCGGAACAGGCCTGCCGTTTGGCCAGATGTTGTCTTCATCGCAATGATCAGGTGACTCCAGGACGATCCCGCGTCAAGTCGACATACAAAGCAGACAACGACCTGGACACCGTTCATCGATATTTGAAATTGCCCCTCGAAACAAAACTGAAAGTGAACGTACATCGTGCCACAGGCTTCCCGAATTGCTGCGACCTTCTCTGCCCTCAAATCGTCGAACCGGATGGCATTTATGCCGTTCATTGCGGCGGGTGATCCGGACCTCGCTACCACCGCCATGCTGCTGCGCGGCTCGCTAAGCACGGCGCCGGGAAACCACGTCAGCGGCGCGGCGG
>JANXOO010001507.1 GCA_025353525.1 Schlesneria sp.
GGTGTCAAACCCGGAATTCGCTATGGCAAGACGGATGACTATGGATATTTCGCGGTTGAAGACAAGGTACACTTGCACGACCTTCACGCGACAATTCTGCACCTGATGGGGATTGACCACCTCAAACTGACTTACAAATACGCTGGTCGCGATTTCAGGCTGACCGACGTTTACGGTGACGTTGTACGCGGGATTCTGGCCTGATTGCCATCCATTGCGATCACACGGTTGCAGAGAGGATTCTGGTCGCCGCATTGAGCAATTCAGGTGGAATATACGGTCGCGCAATTCAAGTCAACGTGATTCCAGCCGCGCCAGTTCTGCAACCTGTAACGGTTGGTCTGTCTTGTCGCATCGTACCGGACTTTGCGATAAACGGGAGCCGATCAACTACGATGTGAAGTCCTCACTCGTCACTTCCGGTGAGTCAACTCGAATGAGTGACCGGCGGATTTTGCGCGAGTCGGGCTTCGCGGAACAACGTTGCCATTCGATTTCGGGATCGGATTTCCTGAGGATCGGGCAATCTTCGCAGCGTTTGGGCAATGTTGCCGGGCGGGCAACCATGGAAGGGAACCGCAATGGGCGGCCATCAAACCGGGAAACCGGGGCGTACAGCTCCGTTACCTTTAAAACCTGACGCCGGGAAGTCGATTTCAGACAAACTTGTCACGCTGCTCGCGGCCGCCTCGATTTGCGGCTTTACCGGGTGCGCAAGCTCTGGATCCGAACACCGGCTTTTTACGTTCAAACCGTCTCGACTGAGTCGTTCCGTCGCCCCACCACGGATTGTGATGTCGGCAGCCAGTTCCATCGCGCCTGTCAAAACGATCGATGAACTGTCGCAGCGAGATCGTTCAGATATTCAGCTCACGAGTGATCAAAAATCCCTCCCTTCCGAAATCGAAGCAAACGTCGACGAATCGCCTTCGAATGTGCCGAAGGGACCAAAAGAGTCAAGAGCGGACATCAATCCTGAATCGCCGGATTCGGTCAACGTATCAGGAATGTCGCTGGAGCACCTTGAGTTATTGGCACTTGAGAACAATCCGACGCTTTCACAGGCACAGGCGGCGGTCTCCGGACAATACGGGAGTTTGGTTCAGTCGGGACTCTATCCGAATCCACAGATCGGCTATCTGAACGGCAGCGCTTCCCGGTCTGGGGTAAAACAGTCGAATGGCCTGTTTGCCAGCCAGGAGTTTGTGACGGCCCACAAACTTCAACTTGCTCAATTGGCGGCCTCAGAGGAACTGAGGCGATTCCAGTGGGATTCCGAAGCACAGCGGATGCGAGTGCTCAACGATTTGAAAATCCGTTATTACGAAGTTCTGGGGGCTCAGGAACTGGTAGCCGTGAACCGTGAACTTGTCGGTATCGCAAAGAAGACCCTCGACGCAGCGGAGCAATTGCGACTGAACGAAACGACGAGACAGGATGTATTGCAAGCTGAATTTCAGCTCGAATCGGCCCGACTGAATCTTGACGACGCAGAATTTCGACACGATGCCGCATGGGAACAACTGTCGACCATCGTCGGAATCACGACGTTGACTCCGACTCCGTTGACGGGTGACCTCGCGGGCGAAATCCCGTCACTCGACCTCGATCGGTGTTGGCACGAACTTCTGGAAAAGAGCCCTCAACTCAGGTCGACGGAATCAGAGTTGGGGCACGGCCTCGCAACCCTGCGCGAGGCACACGCCCAGGCGATTCCCAATGTCACGGTGCAAACGGTCGCGGAGTATGACCGCGTCACACAAGCGACGACTGTCAGCACTCTCGTGGCATTGCCGCTGCCGATTCACAATCGGAATCAGGGGAATATCGACAAGGCGGCTGCCGACATTCTTGCCGATCGCGCCGACATCTGCCGCGTTCAACTGGTGCTGCGCGATCAACTTGCCGACTCGTTTCGACGATACAGAACCAGCCGCCGCCAGTCGGAACGTCTTCGCGATTCGATCCTCAGGAATTCGGAAGCTCAATTGAATCTGACTCAGCAGCTTTTCGCCAATGGTCAGATTTCACTGGCACCGGTCCTTGCGGCGCAGCAAACGTTCTTTCACAACAAAATTGCATATGTTGAAGCACGGACCGAATTGAACAAAGTTGTCGCCGAGATTCAGGGACTGCAATTGACGGGAGGACTGAACCCGGCGGCAATCGGTTCGGCCATTCAGAATCAGCCCGGCGGGGGAGCACAGCGGCAACGAGCGCTTTTGAACGACATCCAGGATCGTGCCTCAAAGCAGTTATTACCGGCGGCCCAGATCGGACAATAAACAATGCCTGGTCGTGACTATTTTAATTTCTATTCTGCTGGCCGGATCGTCATCGGCTCGGGCGTGGTTCGACGAATGGCACAGTTTGTCGAGACATGGAAACTTCGTAAAGTCCTGCTCGTTACTGACAAGATTCTGTCCCGCATCGGTGTGGTCGAGCAAGTGGCTGGTCCGTTACGAACTGCGGGAATTGCGGTGGAACTCTTCGACGGAGGAGAACCCGAGCCATCATTCGCCGTCGCCGACCAGGCGATCGCGCAGGCAAAATCATGTGCGCCTGACGCGGTGATTGGTGTGGGGGGCGGAAGTAATCTTGATCTCTCAAAGATCGTTGCGGTTGCACTGACGCACGGCGGCCACTACACCGACTACTTCGGCTTCGACAAGGTGCCCGGTCCGATCATGCCTTTGGTGTGTATTCCGACCACTGCGGGAACGGGCGCTGAAGTCTCGCATGCGGCGGTGCTGACCGATGTTTCAAACCGCATGAAAATCAGTACGCTCAGCCATTTTATTCGGCCGGCACTGGCAGTTGTGGACCCAATGTTAACACTGACGTGCCCGCCGCGAGCATCTGCCGACAGTGGTATTGATGCGTTGACGCATGCCATCGAAGCATTTACGGCGGTTGCGTATCAGGACCTGGATGTACCGGCTGACGAAACCTTTCCCTATGACGGCAAGCAGCCGATCGGAGATTGTCTGGCTGAACGAGCAATCGAACTGATCGGTCGACACCTCGAAGCGGCTGTTCGCGAACCCGATAATCTGCCCGCTCGCGAAGGGATGTCACTGGCTGCCACGCTCGCTGGACTCGCTTTTTCCAACAATGCCGTTGCCGTGGTGCACGCTCTGGAATACCCGTTAGGCGGCGAATTGCACTGTTCGCATGGTGCAGGAAACGGTCTGCTGTTGCCATTCGTGATGCGGTTTAACCTGCCGTCACGGATTTCCGAATTCGCAAAAGTGGCCCGGTTACTCGGAGAAGAGGTGACCGGTCTTGCTGAGGAAGAGGCCGCTGAGCGAGCAATCGTCGCAGTCAATCGACTCCGAACGGCGATCGGCATTCCTCTACGAATTCGCGATCTGGGCGGTACGCCAGACCAACTTCCCGGCTTCGCCAGGAAATCGTTTGCCATCAAGCGTTTGATGCTGCTCAACGGACGGACGCCCACCGAAGCCGATCTGCTGCAGATCCTGCAAGCGGCCTGGTAGGCCATGATCGGCGTGACGTTTTTGCGACCCTCACACAGGCATCAGCAAAAACAGCCGGTCGTTGAGGCAAAGGTATCCACAAGGGGCGGAAGGTTTTCTTTGGTTACCCAGACCACCAACAATCAGTCGCGGTCGTTCAAGTTGAACCGCAAATTCCGTCGATAGCGACGAGTGATGTCTCCAGGAGACCGATGGGTCTTAAGAAGTGTCGCAACTTCGAAGCATGCCGGTTCCGGCAGGACACGGATGTGCGTCAAAGACGAATGGGATTCCGTCATGGACGGTCGAATCAGGCTGTTGTTGGTATTTGCCGGTCTGCTGATGATGCAGACGACGGTGTGGGGGGCAGCATTGCCCAAGCCGACGTACACCAACAAGTCCAAATTCCGGATTCCATACAAATTCGACCCCGCAGCACTCGAACGGATGAAGGCCCGCGAAGTCCAACTGCATGTTTCCCGGGATCACGGAGCGAACTGGCAATTGGCTCAGGTTCGTGAGCCCGATGGCAACAAATTCGAATATGAGTGTCCAGCCGAAGGTGAATACTGGTTTGCCGTCAAAACGCTCGATGGAAGGATGCAGCTTCATCCACCGCGCGGTTCATACGAAACGGGTTTGATTGTCGTGGTTGACAATACGCCACCGACTCTCGACATGACTTTGCAGCAGGCAGGTGCTGGCAGGGTGAAACTGAATTGGCAAGCGGCCGACACGAATCTCGACGTTGCAACGTTGCGACTGGAATACCTGGCGTCCGGTTCCCGGGACTGGGACGAAATTCAAGCCGATGCACAATCCATCGGGCAGTCAACATGGTCGGTTCCATCCGGAGTCGTCTCGGTCCGCGGTGCCGTATCGGATTCGTCCGGAAACACGAAAAGTTGCAAGGCACAAATTGATGTTGACTCCCCTGACGACCGTGGCAACAAGGCACGTCCGTCGCTCAAAGGACCAATCGCCGGTGTTTCGATTGATGGCGACGCGATTGACCCAACTGCAAATCACGGGATCTCAAGTTCCAGAGTTCCCGACCCGGTCACGGGTGAAAGAGGCTACCGATTGCCGGTCATTACTCCACAGGGGACAATGCAAAGCTTTTCGAATTCTTACGAGCAATTCCCGTCCGTTACTTCAACGGGCCGTGCCGATGCGAATGCTGAATTTGTCCCCGTGAAGACCAGTTCTTCGGATTCGGTGCCAATCACGTCTGCCATCATGGGATCATCAACGGAATTTGCCCCTCAAACGCAACTGACATCTCGAACGTCACCGATTCACGAATCGCCGCGCCGGTCTGGCAGCCGTCAGCGAACTGTTTTATCACGTCGATTTCAAGTTGGCTATTCGATCGAAGATGTCGGTCCTTCCGGCATAGGAGCTGTTGAACTTTATATCCTGACATCAGATGTGAATGGTCGGAAGTGGTGGAAATACGGTGACGATCCCGACCAGAAAAGTCCCTTCGATGTTGAAGTTCCCGGCGACGGTGAGTACGGATTCTCGATTCGGGTGCGTAGCGGGGCAGGGCTTTCAAGCGAACCACCGGTGCCCGGCGAACCACCCGAATTCACGATTATCGTTGACCAGACAGCACCCGTCGTTGAACTGTTTCCGGTCCAGCAGGGGCAGGGCGCCAATACCAATCGTCTGCGAATTCGCTGGCGCATTGTTGAAGAACGACCATCCGAAAAACCTGTTTCCTTGTACTACGCCGCAAACCGCAACGGGCCGTGGGAGTCGATTTCGGGGTGGAAAGAAGATCGGAATGGGACATTCGACTGGATAGCAGGAGCTGGCGTCCCGTCCCAGTTCTTTATTCGTGTGATGGCACGCGATGCCGCGGGCA
>JANXOO010001526.1 GCA_025353525.1 Schlesneria sp.
TTCGACGGGTCGAACAGGCTTTGAAGGACGCCGACCGCCGTAAAGACGAGTTCCTGGCGACATTAGCACATGAACTCCGTAACCCGCTGGCCCCGCTCCGCAACGGACTGCAACTCCTCAAGCTAAGCTCAGATCGGGCGATGGCGGAAGAGGCCCAATTGATGATGGAGCGGCAACTCGGCCAGTTGGTGCGACTCGTAGACGACTTGATGGACATCAACCGGATCAGGCACAACAAGTTGGAACTACGGAAGGCGCATATCGACTTGTGGGCTGTCGTGCAGAGTGCCGTGGAAACTTCTCGTCCTCAGATCGAGGCGAACGGCCACAAGCTCACGCTGTCATTACCGCCGCAGCCGGTTTATCTCGACGGAGACTTGACTCGACTGGCCCAAGTGTTCTGGAACTTACTCAACAACAGTGCCAAGTACACTGAGTCTGGCGGACAAATTAGCCTGACTGCTGAATTGGTGGACGGAGAAGCCGTCGTCACCATTCAAGACAACGGCATTGGAATTCCAGCAGATTCGTTGCCGGGATTATTCGATCTTTTTTCGCAAGTCGATCGCAGCCTGGAACGAGCGCAAGGCGGTTTGGGGATCGGTTTGGCATTGGTCAAAGGACTGACGGAAGCCCACGGCGGCAGCGTCGACGTCCTCAGCGAAGGGATAGGCATGGGTTGCAAATTTATCGTCCGCCTTCCGGTGGCACAACAAAGCGTCTCCGCAACACCTCCGAACGGCGTTGATGGGGTTCAATCCGGTTCCAGACATCGCATTCTCATCGTGGACGACAACCGGGACGGCGCGGCAAGCCTCGCGATGCTACTCACGGTGATGGGCAACGACACACGCACTGCTCACGACGGTATCGAGGGTGTCGAGCAAGCGGAGGCGTTTCGTCCCGTTCTGATCGTGTTGGACATCGGCCTGCCGAAGCTCAATGGGTATGATGCCTGCCGCCGCATTAGAGAGTTGCCCTGGGGCAAGGACACCCTGATCGTCGCAGCGACGGGGTGGGGCCAGGACGAGGATCGCCGCCGCTCGCAGGAGGCGGGCTTCAATTACCACCTCGTGAAGCCAGTAGACGCAGCCGAACTCAGCCGGCTGTTGGCTGCGAGGACGTCATGAAGCCTGGCTCGGACTCGTTCGACTACACCCTGGACTTCAAAGCCATTGACTTCCGAAAGCAACCGGAACTTTATCGAATCGGCAAGGGCGAACAGGGAGTGCTGTTGGTCGAACCGTACAAGAGCGAAATTCTGCCGCACTGGCGATTCAAGACGGTTACAGAGGCAAAGAAGTCCTCAGCCAGGATTTACAAGATGTTCCTCGCCTACCTGAAGGCGGACGACTTCCCCGGTGCGGACATGGCCCGCAAGTTTCTTCAAATGGGATGGACGCGGGCGAGGCGCTACGCCAACCATAAAGGAGGTCGGAAATACGATCAAACGTCCGGTGAAGAGTTGCCAAGGACCGAGGACGCAGAGAAAGCGGCGGCGGCGGCGATCTTCTATGAGCGGTATGTCACTGCTCGGCAACACAAGGAATACGTCCGGCAGAAGAAGGCGCGTGAACGGTAATGCAATAAAATTTCGGCGAAGTCGTACGAATTCTCCAGAAGGTCAACGGATTCGTCGACAGGCCCATGAAATGAGTCGCGAAACGCAAACGGCCAACGCTTTTTCGCTTTTGACTCCTGGCAATGCGACTGCAACGTTAATGCAATCCCACTGCAACATTGTCGTGGCGACAAAACGGCTATTGAACTTTTTCTCGCAGGCGTCCAAGGCTGGGATGCCGAGTTGCGGCGACACGTTGGAGGTGGAAGGCCAGGCTCGCACTGCGCTTGAGTCCCCATCCAAGGTGTGCAAAAGCGTGCAGCCGCCTTCGCAAACTGAAGAAGGGCAAGACGACCTGGGAGAGCGTACGCTTTTGTGCTGATAACTACCTTCTCGGTTCATACCGCATCGCCACCGCGCCCGAGCCGAACTCCCGTCGGCTCACGAGCTTTAAGTCGACATACTTCGATAGCCCCGCGAACAACGTCGGTCCATGGCCCGCCAGCCTGGGGTGCACCACGAACTCGTAATCATCGATCAATCCCAGCTCCGCCAATGCCAGCGGGAGCGTCACGCCTCCCACGAACAGTCCCTTGCCTGCCCCTTCTCCCCGCTTGAGCTGCTCGACCGACTTAGCCAAATCTCCGCGCACCAGCTCCGCGTTCCAATCAACCCGCTCCAGCGTGTTCGACACGACGTATTTCTTTGCGGCGTCGATCGTGCGGGCGAAGGGTTCCATCCACTCGGCCATCCATTCGGGCCGCAGACCATTTGCCGGCCACCGCCACGCGGCCTGCATCATTTCGTAAGTGACCCTGCCAAAGAGCAGGGCATCGGCCTGGGCGAGTTTCTCGGCCCAGAAACGATGCAGTTCTTCGTCCGTGGAACCTGCACGATGATCGACGCAGCCGTCCAACGTGACGTTGATTGAATAACGAAGGGGTCGCATTGCGTAAGAGTACCACCGATCGGGTAGCATGCAAGGTTAGCCCGATGCTACAAAAATAAACTGCCGAGGTCCGACACCACCGATGCATCGTCCGTGACAAGGACGTAGCCTGACATAGTCACCTGAAGATTCTGCGAAGGTAGCAACTGGATTTGAACTCAAAATCCTCTTATGGGTCAACATGTTGCCGTCGATCATTGGACCGTAGTCCGCAACTCGCCCAGGAGTTTGAACCGAATTGACCGGTGGGGCGATTCATCGCAAAGTCTGGCTGCCAAATAAAGAAAAACAAAGGGGACATTCTACGTTACAATGCGATAACGATTGATTATGCTGCTTAGGTGCCACGAACATCACGCGCATCACAGGGCAACTATGCCTATCACGTCCTCAATCAGGGCAACGGTAGAGCGGATGTGTTTCATAAAACTGACGACTATTTGGCGTTCGTCAATCGGATGCGAGAGTCCAACGAGCGATTACCGATGCGACTTGTCGGATATTGTTTGTTGACGAACCACTTTCACTTGATGCTTTGGCCGTTGGAGGATGGAGATCTGAGTCGCTGGATGCAGTGGCTGATGACGAGTCACGTCCGCCGGTA
>JANXOO010001534.1 GCA_025353525.1 Schlesneria sp.
CCGAAGCCCGCCAATTCCTGCGAAAAGATCGACAAAACGGAATTCCTCGTGGTGCGGTCGGTCGGTTTCGGAAGCCAGAAGTCGCAGCGCCTCGATCACCGGCGAACGCGGGGTTGCTGTGCCGTTTTCGTATCGGCGCAGTGTTCGCGACGTGAAACCAAGCGACGCTGAAAGCTGATCAAGCGATAATCCGGAACGCCGTTTCAGCCGTGAGAACTCGGTGAGTGTCGCCATTCCGGCCTCGCAGAGGAACCTGGTGTGATATCGTCGAAAACCTTCGACATCACTTCAAAACCGAAAACTTGTGGACCGTCGTCTGGCGATAAGTTTCGCCAGGATTCAATCGTGTTGTGGGGAATTCAGGACGATTTGGCGAATCGGGAAAATGCTGTGTCTCGAGGCAGAACGCTCCGTGCTTCACGGCGTTACCCGACTCAGGTGTTCCCGACAGATGGTTCGCCGTGTAGAGCTGAACGCCAGGCTCCGTGGTCGAAATCTCCATGACGCGACCCGATTTCGGATCGGCAATCTTCGCCGCCGGTCGCAATGTCCCAGGCTTTCCGTTGATGACATAACAGTGATCGTAACCGCCGCCGCCGTTGACCGGCTGATCAATTCGGGCTCCGATTTTTTCCGGTTTGGTGAAATCCATGCACGTCCCGGCCACTGGTGCGAGTTCCCCGGTCGGGATCGAACCGGCATCAACGGGCAGGTATTTATCGCAAAACAGCGTCATTTCCTGGTCGAGCACTGTTCCATTCGCCGCTCCGGCTAGGTTCCAGTACGAGTGATTTGTCAAATTCAGCACGGTTGGCTTACCTTCCACCGTTGCTTCGTAATCAATCCGCAATTCGTTCTCGTCATTCAATGTGTACGTGACGGTCGTTTTAAGCGCCCCTGGAAAACCTTCTTCCCCATCGGGACTTGTGTACGACAGTTTGACTCCGGTGGCATTTCCGTCCTGAAACGGCTCGGCCTTCCACAGCTTCTTCATGAAATGTTCGGTACCGCCATGCAAGTGGTTTTCACCATTGTTGGTCACCAGCGAGTAATCGTTCCCGTCGAGTGAGAATTTTCCTTTCGCAATCCGATTGGCATAACGACCGCAAATGCCTCCGAAGAACGAGGCGTTGACGAGGTAGGCCTTGGGTTCATCGTAAGTCAGAGTGACGTTGGCAAGCTTTCCGTCACGATCGGGAACTTCGACCGAGGTCAGGATGCCCCCGCGATTGATGACGCCAACTTTCACATTGTGCCGATTTCGCAAGCTGAAAATCGCGATTTCACTTCCATCTTCGGCAACAGCAAACGGTTCTCGTTGAGGGGTGAGCATAGGTTCTTCCGCTGAATCGGTTTCGGTGGTCTTTGATGGTTTGGTGGATATTGCATTACGCGGGGTTGTCGTCGACACTCGACCCTCGCATCCGGGCAGTGTCAGCCAGCCGCCGAGTAACAACAGCGTTGTCAGCGTATGGCAGGTGAATCTTCGCATGGTGTTACGATCCTGAAGTGCGTGAACAAGCAGTAACGCGCCGAACGGCTATCTTGAATAGCATTGGGTCCGGTTGCAAGCGACAGCAGCATCACCAGGGTTGTCGATAGTAAATCCGGCCCGGAAATCGGCTCTAAAAGGGAGCCCACGTGGATCACTCGAATGAATCGAACAAACCGTCGGGGATTTGCGGAAAGCGGACTTGTGTGCGTCCTCGCAAAAAGGAAGTGTGGGACGCGAATTTCGAGGATGACACGGACAGGAACGAGTCAAAGAACCCCAAGGCTTACACCGCCGGGCTCGCCCCGGTTCGCATCTTTTCGTTGTGTCCGTGTCCCTGGTGTGTTCCGTGTCCAATGAAATAATTCATATGGATCAGGACAACACCGGATCGGGGTCGGTCGGTTGTATCCACCGCCAAAAAGAACCCCACCACCATCCGCCCGACGAGTCGGACACGAACGGCGCTCCGCTCGACGTAAGTAACGGCAAACGGTCAGAAAACGGGTTCATCCTGAATTGAGAATTCTTTAAGTCGCCCCTGGTAAACATTTCTTTCGCTCAATGTCTGATCATGAGCCCGGTAACGCATCGCGTGTGTTGCGGTAATCCGGCGCGTGAACCGACCCGGTTTTCGCTTTACGACGACTTCGCGTTTCCGGGATCGACAACGAATTTGGCGAGGGTTTGTTGAAAGCGCTGCTTGCCATCTTCGACGACGCGGCGAATCTCTTTGGCGTTTTGTTCGCTCTCCTGACGCAGCGAAGCGACCATTTTCAAGCTCTCGACCTGGTAGTCCGAGATCGCATCGACGAGTTTTTGAACGGACTTGGGGTCGATCGTAGAACCGTATCCTGCTTTCAACGCGGCACGCTCCAGATCGCGACCAAGACTGGCCACGTCTTCCAATCCCTTGTTGACTCCGGCCTTCATCGCTTCGGTTGCCGCCGTCGCCTCGTGCAGGCCGTGCTGCGACGTATAGACCATTGCGAGAATCGAAAAGACGTGTTCGTTTGTCGTAAAGAATGTGACGGATCGACGGTAGACCTGATCCTTCACATCGTGCGTCTGCTTCAGCTTCGTAATTAACGTCTCACCCACATCGTAGCCAATAGAAAGATTCTCGGTGATGTCTTTCAGCAATTGGAATGAGCGGTCTTCTTTCTGCCAGGCTCGATTTGCCTCGTCGCGTGCCAGCTCCCGTCGCGACTTGTCGGTCGCTGACGCATCGGCGGCTGCGGTGACCGCTTGTTGCGCCGTCGACAGGCTGTCTTGAGCTGCTTGCAAAACGGGCGTTTGTTTGTCGAGCAGTTCGCGGGACAGCACTTCCGCTTCCTTCAATGCGAATCGAAAATCGATGTAGCCGTCCATGATGCGTTGTTCGCGTTGCAACTGGTCCTTCGTATCGGTCGCGACCTGCTTGTACAAGTCTGCGATTTTCTCGAACCGTGCAGCAGGCGTCCCCCGTCGCAGCCGCATCCACAGATTTTGAGCGTTCTCGATCATGCTGAATTTGCCGTCGTCGAGTTGCGCGATTAGCAGTTTACTGTCTTCGCGAACCGAGTCGAACATTTGCGAGATCTCGAGGAATCGATTGCCAATCTGAATGCTCTGCACATTGTCGCGGACCAGAGTGTTGAAGGTGCTCATGTAGCTGATCGTCCTGGAGATCGCCAGCACTTTGGGCTCATCAATCGAACGGACTTCTTCCAACAATTTGGTCAGCTCGTCGGCACCGTCCTGCTTCGGACCAATGCCGAATTGCTTCAAGACGCCGACTGCCTGGTCGAGATAGTGTTTAAGGCCAGTACCAGACGTTGCATCGCCGGCAGTAACAGGATCGGCTGCGGATGGTGCCGGGACCTGAATGTTCGATTTGTTCTCGGGCATGATAGAAAACCTCACAAGGGGAAAATTGACACGCTAGCCTAACAACTTGTGCAGTGGTACAAAAGCATTCAGCACCAATCGATCTCAGGACAATCATCAGCACAATGACCACCGCCACTCTGCCGCCGATAGACGACCAGCCACAACTCGCGGATATGGTGCGGATTCTTGATGTCGCCGCAGAAATGCGATCAGATCGAGAACTCGCCTCGCGCGAATTCGCAGTGGATGATGCAAAGCTGCTGCTGCGCGAACGGTTGCTGGCCTCCGCCAGGCTGACGGGCGACACAGCGACCCCTGCCGAGATTGATGCGGCGATCGAACAATATTATCAATCACTTTACACATTTAAAGAACCTCGCTGGCGTCTGGCGGTGGTGATGGCTCACGTGTACGTCCGTCGAATCGGCATCACAGTGGCGACGGTCCTTCTGACAGCAGGGCTTTGCATCGGTTGGACTCTCTTCAATCCCGCGTCAGGTCGGCTCTCATCTTCGGCTCAACAGGCAAAACGGTGGACGGCGGAACTGCACGATGTCGAACTGTTGGGGACCGCCGTAAAAACCGGGGCCCGCGATCCACAAGTCGCCGCCAGAGTGGACGAACTGATGATTCGGCTGCATGCGGCACAAGAACAACACAACCCGGCGGTCGTTCATGAAGTTCGTCAAAAGTTATCCGAATGGCAATCGATGCTCGCGGAAGAATTTGAGGTGCGAATTGTCACCGATCCGAATTTAAAAAGTGGCATCGATCGATATTTCAACGACAGTACCGGCAAACGAGTTTCGGGATACTATCTCATCGTTCAGGCTCACACTGCGGATGGTCGGGTGCTGCCACGAGCGATTCACAATGTCGAGACCGGTCAGGCCGAAACCGTCTCAACCTGGGGTGAGTACGTTCCCGACGAAGTCTGGGAGCGGATCAAAGCCGACAAGAAGTCGGACGGGATCCTGGACGAGACACTCTTTGCAGTGAAGCAGAGCGGCCAGCTGACTACGCAAATCGTGATGAATGGCGTCGAAAAAGAGGGTGTCCGGCGGCAAATCACCAAATGGTAAATTCACGCAAAGCAAGAACCATCGGCATGGCGCCAGCGAACAGATGACAGGGACTACAGACCGTGGATGGTTCAGAGGTTGTAAGCCGCTTGCAGACGACCGCCCGGCAATTGGCGGACAAGAAACAGCATCACGAGAACGAGGCGGTTGGCCTGAGTGATCGCCT
>JANXOO010000048.1 GCA_025353525.1 Schlesneria sp.
CGACAGCGACGGCAACAGGCATCAGGAAAAATCGTATACGAGCGAACATGCGAGCAGTTTAGCGAAATGCAAAAATAAATCTGCTGACGCGAGGCGTATCCGGGCCACGCGGGCGACTTTCACACTTCCTGGAAATCGTGATTCCGGGCTCAAAAACCCGCAAAATGTCCGGACCCCGTCGCAGGTCGTCCTGAGTCGTCGTGCAGTTAAATTTGAAACGTTTTCCGGTGAAACGCCGGATAAAGAGCGTTAATCATTACGCCAGAACTTCTTCGATGGCGTGGCCGTGATCGAGGACAGGTGACGGACGCCCCTGTCGGTCGGGGACGCGGGTTTCCGGTTCAATTCCCAGGCATTGATACATTGTGGCTGCAATATCGGCGGGGCCATAGGGTCGGGTGATCGGCCAGGCCGCATGCTTGTCTGTCGTTCCGACGACTTGTCCGGCCCGAATCCCTGCCCCTGCAAAGAACATCGACCCGCACGCACCCCAGTGATCGCGGCCGCCCATGGAATTGATCTTTGGCGTCCGACCGAATTCTGTGAGGTACACTACCAGAGTCGATTCGAGCATCCCGCGCTGCTTGAGATCGGTGATCAGTGCCGCAAACGCCTTGTCGATCCCCGCCACGCTATAACCCCGCTTGCACATCTCGGAAACGTGCGGAAACTTCTGTTCGGGCACGTTATGGATATCCCACAAGTTGCCGTAGTCCGGATCGTATCCATAGTCGACCAGTACGAATCGGGCTCCTGCTTCGACCAGCCGTCGTGCCAGCAGGCATCGCCCGCCGATCTTCGTACGACCGTAGTCATTCCGAGCCGCATCGGTTTCGTGAGTGATATCGAACGCGTCACGGACCTGTGGAGAGCTCAACAGATTCAAGGCACCGTTGAAATGGCCTTCCATCGCAGGAAGTGCCCCCGATCGTTCGATGCCACGAAGCGATTCTTCGAGACTTGATCGAAGCTGGCTGCGGCGTGCCAGCCGACCGATCGTTACCTCATGAGGAAACTTCAGTTCGGGCGGATTCAGGTCTTCATGAGCAATGGGCGACGGGACCAAAGCCTTCTCGCCGACGGTAAAATCGGGCTGGTCCGGCTGGCCACCGACACAAAACGGAGCATACTGGTTTCCCAGCCAGCCACCGACAAAAAGATTGTGCGGTGGCGGGCCGGGTCGAGTGATTCCCGGTACAGCAATATACCCCGGCAGTCCGTTCCGCGGCCCCATCAGGTACTGCACGATGGCACCGATATTCGGTTCGGTGAACAATTGCGCTTGCGTCACCTTGCGTCCGGACAGCGTATACACC
>JANXOO010000482.1 GCA_025353525.1 Schlesneria sp.
TTAACGATGGTGCAATTACTGTGGCAAATGTATCACTGAGTGAAGATGGCAAATCCGCAGCGTTCGATGCACTCGGTATAATGGGTGTTAGATCAGATCTTCTCAATAGCGATGCGGTGTCAGTCGCCATCCGCCTAGCACCGGACCAGAGTGCCCTTGTTGGAACGACGTTAGCTGGACACATGCTTGAAGGCCAGCGGTATTGGCAAGTGCAAGTAACGCCTAACGGAAACGGATCAAGTACGGTGTTGATTATTACAGGGCCTGAAGACCGAACAATTAGTATACTTAATTATATTGGCAATATTGCGATGGGCAGTTCAAACCGCATGATGGTTTGGGATCAGTACTTGCTAAATATTAAAAAGGCTTACAATTCGTCGAGCCCAGCAATGCCAAATAATAGCGAAATAAACCTCAATACAAGTCGTTTCACCGGGCTTATTGATCCCCAATTCCCTTAGCGAGTTTCAAATGACCGCTGAAAACGGGAATCGAAAGATGAAAGTCAACTGGTATGAATCATGGCCGCACCATGTCAGGGTATTTGGCATTTCCGCTTGCGGCGGTCATTTCCGGCTTTGCTTCGGGAATGTCCTGCATCGTTCCAGGAGGAGGAATTTTCTTCCCAGGACTGCTTTTCGGGATCGCAGTTTTATTTGCTGTCCACAACGCCGCTGAATCGTGTCATCCAGCAATGGCGACGATTGTCGTTTTGTTTTCACTGGTTGGTTATTGGATCGCTTGCATAACCACGCTGCTTTCGATTCGCCTCTTCGGAGGCGGAAATAATATCGCAAGCGATGCTATGGGACAGACGTTGGCTGGCGGTGTTGGGGCAAGTATCATCGCCATTGGTCTCGCAATTTCATGTCGAAGTTTCCGATCATTCAACTTCGTCGCACTGACAGCTGCCGCCGGTGCTGTTTGCGGAGCTGTCTGTGGACTGCTGGTTTACTTACACGACAACGCTCACTTGCCACATCCCCTCGATTTCATATTGACATACGTAATCTGGCAGGTTGGAGTCGCATCTGTGATGCCGTTTGCAAAAAAAAAGCAACTGCCAGGCGGAAAAAATGGTGTCGTCATTCAATCCGGATTGCTCATGAAGTAACCGAGCGCGCAACACAACCAGGTTTGGGGATGCAACGGGGACAGGCAATTTGTTGGCGATCTGTTGCAAAACTGTATGCGATCGATTTTAATGGTCCTGCCCGCAACAGCAGAAGCACCAATCGGAGTGAAGACTGATGGCAAGATTAGCGCGAGCAGGACTATTTTCGCCGGATGAAGTTGCGATCGTCCACGTCATGAATCGTGTCATTCGTCGTTGCTTTCTGCTGGGGGACGATCCGGTCTCGGGTAAGAACTATGATCATCGCAAGCCCTGGATCGAAGACCAATTGCGCAAGCAGGCAGCCTGCTTTTGGGATTGATTTGCTCGGTTTTGCGATCATGTCGAATCACTTTCATTTGATCCTCCGATCTCGACCTGACTGTGTTGAGAAGTGGGGTGATACCGACGTCGCTCGGCGATGGTTGATGCTGTGTCCTGTTCGTCGAGACGAACAGGGGCAGACTGAAGAACCGAATGAGGCGGAACTCAATTCGATCCGCAGCGATCCCGATCGATTGAAGGTGATCCGTTCTCGGCTGAGCGATATTTCGTGGTGGATGCGGCTGTTGTGTCATCAGATTGCCTTAAGAGCCAATCACGAGGATGAAGAAACCGGCCGGTTTTTCACGAGTCGATTCCGCGCCGTTCGTTTGCTTGATGAGCAAGCACTGGTGGCTTGTGCGGCGTATGTCGACTTGAATCCGATTCGAGCGGCGATGGCGGAATCACTACAGACAAGCGATTACACGTCAGCTCAACGCCGGATACAGGCGATCGAACAGGTTTCCACCATCGCTCAAGCGGCCGCAAAGACGACAGTGACATCAAAGACATCCGAGATCCCTTCCCCTGCTACTCGATCAAGCGTCATCTCCGTAGCCAAATCGAGTGCCGATCGACACCTGTCGCCTGTTTCGCTGAACGAACGAACGGGAACGCCAGGACCAGTGTTGAACAAATCTGGAACACGGTGTAGCGACAAGGGGTTCTTACCGATGTCGTCCGCCGACTATCTGGATTTGCTCGACTGGACGGGACGTCAACTGGCGAATGGCAAGCGAGGTCGAATCCCCGACAAGGTGATCCCGATCTTGAAACGCATGTCGCTCGATCGAAATGCCTGGTGCGATCTAGTCGGGAATTTCGGCAAGCGATTTTTCCACGTGGCCGGCGAACCGACAACGATCGACGCGACGATCAGTCGCGTCAACCAGCACCGCTACTACATGCCGAGCGCAACCAGAAAACTCTTCAGCGACACGAAGACGAAATCAACCACGAAGACCTGACGTCAAGTGGGGGGCCCGGCAGTCGTCCTGATTGTGTCAAGCCCGCAGGCCGGCGGACAAGTTACGCGCCGATCTCACAAATTCGCCGAAACCCACCCGCTCCCGTTGAAATCGCTGGAACTTCTTTGCATCCGCACGATGGATGATCGAGGATAAACCACGAATTTTGAAGATTACATTTGTCGCCCAATCATTATATAATGCCTGTCCTTGGCGGTCCGTCTCAAATTACAAGTTGAGCCCTCGCCGAAACCGCGAGGCGAATCTAATGGAATCAGTTCCAGGCCCCGAACTGCCAAAGCCTGAGTAGATCTCGAGTGAATCTGTACGTGGTACCGAGATTTGACACTCTTCAGGCGGAATGAGCCCATTTCTGACGCGTTTCAACGAGGACGAGTAACAAATGAGGGATCAGGATCGAAACATCAGCCCGAAACATGCTTTCCAGCTTTGGAACACCGTGGGAATTGGGTTGCTCGTGGCCTTCGGTATTGTCACCACGATCTATTTATGCGGTCACGAGGCGCAACAAGTACGTTTTTTCGATGCCTCACTTGAAAAGCAATACACCGAATTTAAAGCGGAAATGTCGCCTGCTCTCGGCAAATCGGCAGCGTCATCAGACGAGTAATGGAAGAGGTGCTGTCCGGAACTTTTGTCCAGTGCAGATCCACTTCAAATGCAGTACAAGTCAACCGAGAAAAAAGAAATCTACGCACATTGCCTTTTGTTCGACGGACTTCGACGTTCGATCCCCGCAAAACAATCCTACTTTCATCACGAGCGGCTATCCGAGGAAATCGTAGCCAACCTCGATATTAGGTGCATTGATGCATTGGCGGGTTTGCGACTTCCAGAAGGTACTACTTTCGCTGAACTTCAAAATGGGCAGGTGGTTTCACAACCTGGAAAGATTCACTACGAGAGTGACGACGTGGATTTCGACATTCACATTGTTGCGGCGGCCGATATTGATTACGATGGTTTCGAAGACATTGCAGCGCTCGTGTTGGACCAAGCCAAGTTGGGGACGTTTCTGGACTACAGACCAGTGTCACTATCACGCACATCGGCTTCCGGAAGGATCATAGCCAACTCGATGACGCCGCCTGGGAAATCGGGAATGCCTTCGGACGAAGCACCTAAACCGAGACGGGCCGCGTTATCGGGTGAGATGTGGGAACCGGAGATAGACGAGTAGAATTGCAGCGTAAGAGTTTAGCTGCCTCCTCGCCTGACACAACCGTCCAGTGCGATTCATCTTGAACGTTGACACAGGATCGATCGCCCGTTCGGGAGTTACTGACAGGTGATTCACTCCAATTCGACAGCGGAAGCGAGAAGTCCGCAACGGGAGGATGCTAGTCGCCACAATGCGGAATTGGCATTTCATGAAATGGTGAATCTGCGGATTTTCTGTTCACCTCGATTGTGAGGGAGGGGATCATGAAATGCCAGGGACGGCAGCGAAGATTCGGATCAGCGAGAAACAGCAGCGGATTCTGCAAGAATTCAGTCGATCACGGACGGAGTCCAAGAGTGTCATTCAGCGGGCCACGATCGTGTTGTTGGCATTCTCGGGGATGTTGAATGAGTCGATTGCGGAGGAAGTGGGTCTGAATCGTCTGCAGGTCGGTGTTTGGCGACGACGCTGGCAAGAGGCGTGGGACTCGTTGTGCTTATGGGAATGCAGCGAACCACATCGCCTCCGCGAGGCTATTCTTGATGTTTTCACTGATCAGCACCGACCAGGCTGTCCGGGCAAGTTTCGCGGCGAACAAGTCTCACAAATCATCGCCTTGGCCTGCGAGTCACCGCAATTGTCGGGGCGTTCGATCAGCCATTGGACACATCGCGAACTTCAGGAGGAAGTGATTCACCGGAAAATTGTCGAGCAAATTTCTGCGTCTCA
>JANXOO010000107.1 GCA_025353525.1 Schlesneria sp.
TCGTTTCCTCGCATCATCAGGCCGTCACGAACGCGGGTCGGCTGCGAGTAGTTGCACATTCGACCGATGGCGTGATCGAGGCAATTGATGACCCAATCCGACCGTTTTACGTGGGGGTGCAGTGGCATCCCGAGCGTGGAGGCGAGGGGTTCTTCAATCTCGATCTCATCAAACGATTCGTCGAAGCATCAATTCGATAATGCCCGTGTTTACCGAAACTTGTGGATTGACATCAATCCCGGCCTGCGGATCGAGCGCAATTGCGGGTATCATACTGCCATGCGACTCGTTTCACCCATCGAAAATCTGCTGCAGCGATTGATGGGCTCGGGTCTTCAGGTACTCTCTGGCGAAAGCGTGTGATTCCATCTTCATCAAAGTGGGCTACGAGTTGATCTATGACTGCCCGAACCCAACGCCAATGCTGTTAATGCTCAACATCCACTACAGCCACGCCAACGAAATCGTGAAGCCGGATTTCCTGGTCACGGCTCCGACAGTGTTGATCACGCCCTACCGGGACGGGTTCGGCAACTGGTGCAGCCGACTGGAAGCACCAGCTGGCCGGATCAGGATCAGTACTTCGGCCATTGTACGCTCAACCGGAATTAAGGATCTGGTGGCACCAATGGCGCGGCAACATCCGATTTGGGAACTTCCGGAAGAGACACTGGTCTATTTGCTGGGAAGCCGCTACTGCGAAACGGACCTGTTGGCTGATTTCGCGTGGAGGCAGTTTGGCACGACACCGCTCGGTTGGCACAGGGTCCAGGCGATCTGCGACTTCGTGCATAGCCACATCCGCTTCGACTACATGCAAGCGCGGCCGACCCGGACGGCCAAGGAGGCGTTCAATGAACGAGTCGGTGTTTGTCGAGACTTTGCCCATTTGGGGATTGCGCTTTGCCGATGCCTGAACATTCCTGCCCGGTACTGCACAGGGTACCTGGGCGACGTTGGGATGTCCCCGCCGTTCGGGGAAATGGATTTCGCGGGTTGGTTCGAGGCATTCCTGGGAGGCCAATGGTACACGTTCGATCCGCGTAACAACATTCCTCGAATTGGCCGTATCCTGATTGCCCGTGGACGCGACGCGGTTGACGTGGCGATCAGCACCACCTTCGGCCCGAATTCGCTTTCGAGTTTCAAGGTCATCTGCGAGGAAGTATCGCGACCGGACTGATCCGGCCGTGCTCTCGTTTCCAGCTGATTTGCGGATTGCAGCGAGTTCTTTTTCGGTCAAGGGCTTGTTGACTCGATCGACTCGATTGTTCTCATGCCGCGTCCGAAAAAGTCTCGATTCGGCCTTCGCACAACTTCACCGTGCGATGTGCTTTTGCAGCGATCGCCTTGTCGTGCGTGACCATGACAATCGTGAGCTGCTCTCGCTCGTTCAACCGGGACATCAGATCGATGATCTCGCGGCCCGTCTTTGCGTCGAGGTTTCCGGTTGGTTCATCGGCTAACAGGATTTCAGGCTGAGCTACAAGCGCACGGGCGATCGCCGCGCGTTGCATTTCACCGCCGGAAAGTTCCGAAGGTTTATGGGTCAGGCGGTGACCCAGGCCAACGCGTTCGATCATCGACCTGGCTCGTTCCTGAAATTCGCGGCGGCGTTTCCAGTAGTTCCAGATGGAATGGCGAATCATCAGCGGGGTCAGCACGTTTTCCATCAGGCTCAATTCGGGTAACAGATGATAGAACTGAAACACGAATCCGAAGACGCGATTGCGGAGTTCATCGCGGGTCCGGGCTGGCAGGTCGTCGATTCGCTGACCTTCGAGTTGAACTTCACCCACGTCCGGAGTGTCGAGTAACCCGATCAGGTGCATCAGGGTGCTTTTTCCCGATCCCGATTGACCGATGATCGAGAGGAACTCGCCCTTGCGAATCGAAATATCGACACCATGCAAGACGGGGACGCTATGCTCCCCCTTGCGATAGGCTTTCTGGACGGCAAGTGCCGCCACGTGCGGTACGGGCATGGCGACGGTCTCACGTTGGAGTAAACTGTTAAAAGGCGAAATCGTCGTTGACATGGCTTCCATTCCATTAAACTGGTATCGGGCCTGAATTGCTGTGATCGGGTCTGGATTTGTCGCGCAGTGAGAAACGGATTTTACCGGGACCACAGTCGCGGACAGAACCGTTCCCCTTCATTCGTACCTGAGTGCCTGAACGGGTCGCAATTGCGATGCGCGACGGGCGGGCAACACACTGGCCATGACGGCGATCATCATGGCACCGAGCGCCACCCAGCAGACAGTGA
>JANXOO010000490.1 GCA_025353525.1 Schlesneria sp.
TCATTCGGCAGGCGGCGGAATCCTGGTCGCGGAAGTTCAACAGTCGAGCGATGCCACATTTCGTATTTTCGACTGGAATCGACCAGGGCTCAACGGACTTCCTCGCGAATTGCATGTCGAACGAGCGATGGAAGCGATTAATTGGAATCAGGGGCCAGTCGAACCGGTTACACCTGTTCCGATCAGGAATGAATTGCCCGGAGTTCATGCCGAACAACTCGTCGACGGAAACGGATTTCGAATGGAACGCTATAAACTCAAAAATCTGATGCCGACACCTCATGCAGGCGAGTTAATGATCTGGATAGTGCTTGAAGGATATGCAGAATTATCGAGCAGTTTGACAGGATATCGACGGCCGTTCGTCGCGGGGTCAACGGTACTGATTCCAGCGAGCGTCCGATTGACAAGCTGGAAACCCGCGAACACCGGAGAGTCAGTGACGCTACTCGGGGTTCGCCTTCAATAAGCAACGATTCAAATCAGTATGGTCAAGTCGGGCGAACGGAAGATCGATATCCTTTGCTCGCCTGATCCAGTGATCGGGAGACGGTAAACGATGAAAATTGTAATGATTGGCACAGGTTACGTTGGGTTGGTCACAGGAACGTGTTTTGCCGAGAGTGGCAATCAGGTCACATGCGTCGACGTCGACCTCGACAAAATTGAGCGACTTAAACGCGGTGATATCCCGATATACGAACCGGGGCTGGTCGAGCTGGTTGTCCGGAACTCTCATGCAGGTCGTTTGAAATTTACGACCAGTGCTGCCGATGTTGTTCCAGCCGCGAAGTGCGTCTTCCTGGCGGTCGGAACGCCACAACGCGATGACGGCTCGGCTGATTTGCGAATTATGTGGAGTGCTCTTGAGTCGATCGCCCCGCATCTTTCCAATGAAGCGGTCGTCGTCATCAAGAGTACCGTTCCGGTCGGAACGAATTCCGAAGCCGCTCGACGCTTGCGGGAATTAACGGGTCGCGATGTCGATGTGGCGTCGAATCCCGAGTTTCTCAAAGAGGGCTGTGCGATTGAAGACTTCACCAAACCCGACCGGGTTGTCGTCGGTGTAAATCGACCCGAAGTCGCGGCCGTTCTGCACGAATTATACAAGCCGTTTTTGAGAACCGAGCATCCGTTCCTCGTCATGAATCTCGAAAGCGCCGAGATGACCAAGTATGTCGCTAACTGCCTTTTGGCAACAAAAATCAGTTTTATCAATGAAATGGCAAACATTTGCGAACGCGTTGGTGCCGATATCAACCACGTCCGCAAGGGGATCGGCCACGATCAGCGAATTGGATTCGCGTTTTTATTCCCTGGTGTCGGCTACGGGGGCTCGTGCTTCCCCAAGGATGTACGGGCGTTGGTCAGCGTGGCGGAGAGAAACGGGATCGCTCCACGAATTCTTCAGTCGGTTGACGATGTGAACGAAGCCCAAAAGGAAGTTCTGTTTCAGAAGCTGAGTGCCCATTTTCAGGGAGACCTGAAAGGACGAACTGTTGCGATCTGGGGGTTGGCATTCAAGCCGAGAACCGACGACATTCGAGAAGCACCCGCGCTCGTTCTGATCGATCGACTTCTGGATGCTGGCGCCAAAGTGCAGGTACATGACCCGGTCGCCACCGAGAATGTTCAAAGGCTGTACGGAACCAGGATCGCCTATTATCCATCACCCTACGATGCACTTTCCGGCGCCGATGTTTTGGCAATCGTCACGGAATGGAACGAGTTTCGAAATCCGGATTTCAATCTGATTCGACAAAAGCTGGGTTCACCCGTCATTTTCGATGGACGAAATCTTTTCGATCCGGCAAAGATGCGACAATTGGGGTTCAAGTATTCGGGAATCGGACTGGAAACAAACCCTCAGTCCCTTTAAGGAACAAGTATCGTGCGATCAGTCCTGGTAACCGGCGGGGCCGGGTTTCTTGGCAGCCATCTTTGCGAGCGTTTGTTGGAGCGGGGTGATAACGTCATTTGCCTCGACAACTTCTTTACCGGGCGCAAAGAGAACATCCTCCATCTCATGGGGAATCCGCGTTTCGAGCTGCTCCGTCATGATATCGTCGAACCGATCGTTTTGGAGGTCGACCAGATTTACAATCTGGCCTGTCCCGCCTCTCCGGTCGCCTATCAGTACAATCCAATCAAAACGATCAAAACTTCGACCGTCGGCGTTGTGAATATCCTGGGGTTAGCCAAACGCTGCAAGGCGCGAGTTTTGCACTGTTCGACATCTGAAGTGTATGGCGACCCGGACGTTCACCCGCAACGCGAAGACTATTGGGGCCACGTTAATCCGATTGGTCCGAGGAGTTGTTACGACGAAGGCAAACGGGTTGCCGAGTCATTGTGCGTGAACTATCACCACGAACACAAACTGCAGGTCCGAATCATCCGCATTTTCAATACGTACGGGCCACGCATGGACCCTGATGACGGCCGGGTCATTTCGAACTTCATCACCCAGGCGTTGCGCGGTCAGCCGCTGACGATTTATGGCGACGGAATGCAAACCCGATCATTCTGCTATTGTGACGACCTGATCCGCGGGATGATGCTGATGATGGAGCAGGATCACGAGATCGGCCCGGTGAACATCGGAAATCCTGGCGAGTACACGATGCTGCAACTGGCGGAAGAAGTGTTACGGGCAATTCCGGAATCCAGGTCAACAATCTCGCATGTCCCGTTGCCGCAGGATGATCCGAAGCAGCGATGTCCTGACATTACGAAAGCCAAAGCATTGCTCGATTGGACACCCGCCATCGATCTTCAAGCCGGACTGGAAAAAACCGTCGCTTACTATCGGAAAGAACTTGCTTGCAAGTGAATCCGCGCCGGGTCAATCACATTTCCAGCTCGTGCAGGAAGACGCCGCTTCGAAATTCGCCCGATTGTTTGGCTTGAAACAGTTCCTCGGTCCCAAGTTCGACGGCTGTCAGATAACCGCCATCGTGCACCAAAGTATCCAGGCAAACCCATCCGTCGCGAACAGTCGGTGCCGATCGGCTGACTCCGCTATGGCCGCACACAATTCGTTTGCCTGAGGAGTGCTGAAACTCGCGCCCCGTCAGTTTGTTCCATCGCAGCCATGATGGCCTTTGTTCTGTAAGCGCGACGCCGGGTTCAAGATTGGCGTGAACACAAATGGCGCTCTCACCCTCCCAGAATTCCACCGCTGAATCGAGCAGTTCGAAGTGTGTGTCCGGGATATTCTCAAAGCGTCCGTTGTAACACGCGAGCGTTGCCTTACCTCCGTGACGAAGCCACCCATCGACGTTGTGGCCACTCGCCGCATCGAGCATCATTTCTTCGTGATTGCCGAGAATATAAATCATCTCGCACGTTTTACGAATCTCGAGCAGTTTGTCGAATACGGCACGCGAGTCCGGTCCGCGATCGACAGCGTCTCCCAGCACGATTACCCGGTCGACTGCTGTTAACGCGATTCGATTGACGATAATTTTGAGTGCCTCTGCGCACCCGTGTATATCCCCAAATACAAATTCCCGACGCTTTTGACCGGTTTCTTCCAAAGATCTCTATCCTGCATAATCTTCAAAACGAGCAAAATGAACGAATCAATGATTTTGGTCGTTGCTCCACCAACCCGTCATGTGAGATATTCCCGTATTGCGGCCCCGGTTTCAAGGTGTATCCCGACATTTGAATCACGATTGCCGGGATTCAACACTGTCTGATCGCAATGTGAGCGGCGGGCTCGCGTTCGTCACGAAATTGCGAGTAGACTTGTCGCATTGTTGGTCCGCATTTCATCGAGCTCAGCCAGTCGCGGATGTTACGGGAGACTTCCGACGTTTGTCCGATTTGCCTGCGATAACGTGTCGCCTGATCCAGAACATTGGCTCGTGTCGTGTCGTGTCGTGCGTTGACCGGACACCCTGAAGTGAGTGCGACTGGCGATGGAAATCCGTGACAGTTTTACATGAAAGCCACCCATGAGTTCGTTCTCTCGTGAAGATATCCTCGCCCGATTGCGAGCCAAAGTTTCTGCGGGCCGACCGATCATCGGGGGCGGGGCGGGGACCGGTCTGTCTGCCAAGCTGGAAGAAGAAGGTGGCATCGATCTTGTCGTCATCTACAATTCGGGTCGTTTTCGGATGGGTGGCCGGGGATCGCTGGCCGGAATGATGCCCTATGGAGATGCGAACGCCATTGTTATGGAAATGGCTCGCGAAGTCCTTCCAGTCGTCAAGCGGACGCCCGTTCTTGCGGGCGTATGCGGGACGGACCCGTTTCGGTTGATTCCCCGGTTTCTTAAAGAAGTACAAAACGCGGGCTTTTCAGGCGTTCAGAACTTTCCTACGGTCGGACTGTGCGATGGCACATTTCGTGTCGGACTCGAAGAGACCGGAATGGGATACGGGCTTGAAGTCGATATGATTCGGACTGCCGGCAGCCTCGGATTGCTGACGACACCGTATTGCTTCAACGTCGATGAAGCGAGTGCTATGGCCAGTGCCGGAGCCGACATTTTGATCCCGCATATGGGACTGACCATCAAGGGGTTAATTGGCGCATCAACGGCATTAACTTTGGAAGAATCCGCGAAACGATGCCAGGCGATGCACGACGCAGCGAAGCGTATCAAGCCCGACATTCTCGTCTTGTGTCATGGTGGCCCGATCGCGGATCCCGACGATGCCCAATACATTCTGAATCATACAGAAGGCATCGTCGGCTTTTACGGAGCCAGTTCGATGGAGCGACTTCCGGTCGAGTCCGCAATCATAAATCGGACTCGAGAATTTGGCGAGATGTCGTTTCGCAAATAATGATACCGTTAACCAACAGCCGAAAAGGAATCACAAAATGAAACAAAACCTGCTTCGCTTCTGTCTTGCGGTTGTTTGCGTGGGCGCGATGGTCGTTGCCGCGCATGCCGCCGAACACACGAAAGACTCACTTCAAACCGCAAAGAAGAACGTGGACGATAAGAAGGCGGTTCTCGTCGATGTCCGTGAGAAATCCGAATGGGATGATGGCCATATTGAAGGAGCTGTATTTCTGCCACTCAGCGAAATCCGCAACGGGATCGATGCTGCTTCGCTGGAAAAGAAGCTGCCTAAAGATCAAATCATTTACACACACTGCGCAGCCGGTAAACGCTCGCTCACTGGTGCAGACATTTTGGTAAAGCATGGTTATGACGTGCGACCACTGAAACCCGGTTATAAAGACCTGCTGGGTGCCGGATTCGAGAAAGCAAAGAAATAGTCTGCCTGCGGAAATCGTTGTACGCGACACCGTTCAAAGGCGCGAACCAACTATGTCGAGTCAATTCGAAGTCACGGTGCGAACGGTATTCTTCGTTGGTGTTCTGCTCATTTTGACGGTCTGGGAATTATTGGCGCCGCGTCGACGGTTGAGGGTTCGCAAGGCGCCGCGCTGGACCAGCAATCTGGGACTCGCATTCCTGAACAGTTTTCTGTCCCGATTTCTGATACCTGTCACAGCGGTGGGCGCGTCGATCGCCGCCGAATCGAGGAAATGGGGGCTGTTTCATTTCTTCGAATGGCCTGCCTGGCTTGAGATCGGCTTGGCGATTCTGGCGTTTGATCTGGCCATTTATCTTCAGCATGTGATGTTCCACGCCGTGCCGGCCCTGTGGCGTTTGCATATGGTTCATCACGCAGACCTGGATTTCGATGTCACGACAGGCGTACGATTTCACACACTGGAAATTGTGCTTTCATCGCTATTCAAACTCGCCATCGTTGTGCTGCTGGGTCCTTCTTCATTAGCGGTCATAATATTTGAAGTGTTACTTAACGCGACCGCGATGTTCAATCACAGTAATGTGCGGATACCGGACTGGCTGGATCGCATCATTCGCCGTGTCATCGTGACGCCCGACATGCATCGCGTGCATCATTCGGTAATTCGTTGCGAAGCAAACAGCAATTTCGGCTTCAATTTGTCGTGGTGGGATATCCTACTCGGCACGTATCGATCGGATCCTGTCGACGGACATGAGCAGATGAGGATTGGATTGTTGCATTTGCGAAATGAATTGCAGGTAAACAGGTTGCCTGGAATGTTGGCAATTCCTTTTCAGTCCGGGCTTGGAGAGTATTCAGTCAACGACGTGATCGAACCCTTTGCGGATTCCATTCCGCCGGTCGATGAGCCGATGATAATTGCCGATAAAAAAGACGAAAAACGGTGAGCAGTCGATCTCACATCAAAGCCATCGCTGCCACGCGATCTCTCAGTATTCGTCTGCCCAGATGGCTTTGGTCAACGTACCAATATCCGACTGGACGATGCAAAACGCCGTGATAGCAATCGCGTATCCGAACACTCCCCCGGCAGCGAGGACCCGAGTGCAACTCGTCAATCGGGTTCATCAATCAATCACGAGAATCGCAACCGCGACCATTGGTACGGATGCCGCAAGAGCCAGGTACATCCAGGTTTGACGTGCGAGCCGCTGCAAATAGCCACGATGCTGGTTCGACATGGAACTCCACTCAATCAATGTCGGATCGAAGCACCGGACGGCAACCAAAGTCACGGCTAAAAAGAGAAACGCCGCTGCGATCAACCCACAGATCGCCACTGAAGCGATGAAATGAATGTACAGGTCGAGGGGATCTTGACCGACGATCATATGAAGTGCAATCGGGTATACTGGCGCAGCAATCAGACACAGCGTCAGTCCGACATCGAAACCATCTTCGGTATGTAAGCGTTCGGTGAACCACATCTTCACCGGAACTTCGGGGAATTCTATTCTTTGAGGGTTTTATTTCCCTTTCACGAATGGAGATCAGGAGCATGCCAGGAGCATCCAGTCCGCGTCAAGAGAAAGAGCGATTTTTGCGCCATCACATTGATCAACAAGCCACAAGGGGCGGATCAGTCCGAGCGTATTGCCTGGAGCATGGTGTTTCCCGGCCTCGTTCTTTTGGTGGCGGCGAGTCATCCGAAAACGTGACCTGGCACGAGTGAGTTCGAAACCAGGGAAGGAGCAGCGATCGCCTGGCGGCAGGGGCCGTTCTTCGCCCACATACGATGCCGGATTGATTGCCGTGGATCTGGTGTGTGATCCCGCGTCGTTACCAACGACGAGTCAGACACTGGACATCATCTGCCCCAATGGTCCTGTCATTCGACTGCGTGAGGACGCCTCGGTCGCGACGCTTGAACGGGTGATCGTTGATTGTCGGCAGGCTGATCGAATTAGCGTCGTCGTCGAACATCGTGAGGTACGCTCATGCTGAATTTCTCTCGAATGACCCGGGTGTTTCTGGCAACGGAGCCAACAGACCTGAGAAAGGGGTTCGATGGTCTGTTTGCGATGGTCGAAAACCTGATTGAAGAAGACCCGTTCTCGGGTCATCTGTTTGTCTTTCGCAATCAGCGTCGTGATCGCCTCAAGGTGCTTTGGTGGGACAGGGACGGATTGGCGATTTTTTACAAACGCCTTGAGCGTGGCTGTTACCAGTTTCCGACAGACGCTTCATCAAAACAGATCTCAATGAAGAACGGATTGAACAAGTCCACCGACGACCAACGTAAGCGTTGTGAGATTCGCGTGGATGAATTGTCGCTCCGTCTCGAAGGAATCGACCTCAGTAGCGTGAAGCGGCGACCTCGTTACGAGCGGCCGACATTCGTACCGGTGCAGGCTCCCGTTCCCTCGTCATAATGTCATCACCAACTCGTTGACAGGAAGCGAGAGGCAACGATTCGCGGCGAGCCCATGAAGCGATCAGCTTTATTGCCCGGCTGTACACGCTCGAAGTCGAGTTCGAGAACAAATCATTGAACGGTGATGAACTGCGAGACGCGAGAAAGGCACTCGCGGTTCCGATCCTGAATGCGTTCGAAATCTGGTTGAAAGCGGAACAGAACAACGTTCTTCCCAAGAGCCTGATCGGCCATGCCTTCACTTACACGTTGAATCAATGGAAAGCGCTGTGTCGCTATGCGGAGAATGGTGCCCTCACCCTCGATAACAATCTGGCCGAACGCATGGTCAAACCAGTCGCCATTGGACACGGCAACTGGTTATTCGTTGGTAGCGAATCCGAGGGCCACAGTGCCGCCATTCTGCTGAGCATCGTTGGAAGTGCAAAACATTGCAAAGTGGAACCATGGGCATGGCTCAATGCCGTGCTCAAAGAACTTCCAATACGACTGACTGGCACAAGCTCGCCCGACAAGCCACCTGACCTGAGCGATCTGCTCCCCAACGAGTGGCTCAAGTCTCACCCCGAGTGCCGATGGGAGATCGACGACATCCGAAAAATCGAACGTCAGCGGTCAAAACAACAAAAAGCCGACGGCCGGTAAGGGACCCGGGCGCTAAATCGCGCCCCTGTGGTCTACCGGGAGCTTACGCGACGCCGAGGTTCCGCCGCCAGAGTATTCGGGATACGGGCGACATCCGAAGGTGCCGTGGCAACGTGCCGATCGCTTCTGTGCGTCGCTCCCTGAGTATTCGATGGTGATCCATGTCCGGAATCCACAGGGAATCCTATTAGGACTAAAGAGGGTATAGAATTCCCATTCGACATCAGTTGGCCAGTTTACGCCGGTTTACCGGGTGGCGGCGGTCGATGCTGACTTCAAATCCGGCGAGACCCGCCGCCGGTTCACGCGATAGTTCAGAGTGCAGCAGAACTTGTTCTGTTTATATCCTGAATTGTTTTTCCTTGAGCGGAACGGTCGCCTGCGCGTCGGCAAGAGCGGCTTCTCCCGTGGTCTTGATCAATTTTGCGAATGACGGCACGAGAACCTCGAGCAATTCGCCCTGATGTACGGCACTTGGTGTCCTGTGGATTGCAGGCAGCTTTGGATCGGCCTTGAGGATGACCTCCGACATCGGCCGCAACAGGGCACATCGCGTCGGATCGTCTGTAGTTCCGAGTGCTTCGAAGAATCCTTCTGGGGGATCCGATCTGGCCTCACCGCCCTCAAAGATTGTTTTTCGGTGCTTGGAGACATCGTGAAGATCGCGAATCTGAGCGATCAAGGGTGATTCATTCTGCCAGGCGGTCTGCGTGGCAGGGAACACTTTTTTGTAGCCGGCGAGAGGCGAGATGGGAGGAATCTTCGTTGCATCCCCAAGAATATCGAGAGGGCTAATCCGCTTCAGTGCCTTTGCATCGGTCACATCCCGAAAATCGACGGAAAACACGATCCAACCAAGCGCGTTGAGGGCAAAAGCAAGGCACTCCAACGCGGAGTCCATCTGAAACAGAATTGTTGACAGATGATACTCCGTTTCAGTCATGCTTCGGAAATGCGGCAGCCATGCATGAACTTCGTTGTAGTGGCGTTGGACTCCGTATACTCGGGCGTAGAAGCCATAAAGTCCACCACGGAACTCACCGAACCAGTCGCCAGTGCTGCCAAGGTTATAGCCCTGAGTCGCAAGGAGCGCAAGATGATCGAGCTCCTTGAAGGATGACAGGTCGAACGAGATCTCGAAGCAAGGCAAGCCGCTACCTCTTTCGTCGAACCTACAGATAGGCAGAATTCGAATAATGCCTAAGCACGGTGGATGATGTCAAGGTCAGGGAAGCCGTCCGACAATCGAAATTCCACGCTTTAATCCGCACAGAATTCACCGAAACCACAGGACCAGCTGCGAAATCAGTTACGTGTCCGGCATCATGCCTGAGACAGGAGCGGTCTTATGTCGCCTGGGTGGAATGGTTCCGAGGGTGTCGCGACATCTGAAGTTCTGCATTCGGACGAGCAGACCGAAGTCGTTTTGGGGCGAGGCATTCCTAAATTCAGTTTGGTGTTAAATGCACCTAAAAAATCAGTCAATTGATACCGGTGAAGCAGTGAGCGACCAAGGTAACCCTGCGACGGCCAAGTGACCTTCCATTCTGATTCCGTCCCAATCCGCCGCTCGGGTGGGGACGCCCTTGTTACGCGGCAATTGGGCTATCTTGCCACGTAGACCTCTTCCGGCGAGAGCTTCAGCTTCTCGATCAAGAACGTCCTGAATTGCTTGATCGCGATGCCAAAATCAGCCGCATCTTCCTCTTGCTGTGAGACAACGACTGCAGGATCTTCAATCGTGCTACCGGGCATATGTTGCGCCAGGTACTGAAGAAAATACAAAGGGGACATTCTACTTAAACGCTTAAGTGTAGAATGTCCCCTTTTTTCCATCCGACGATATTCGTCCCGAGTACATCTATACGGTACTGGTCGCAGCCGCTGATGCCTGTTCGGCATCACGGCCAGGGGCACGCCGTGAAACACTCGAAAAATACGTCAGGCGACTCGAAGAACTCGAGACCCTGGCGTGGGGTTTTCCGGGAGTCGAACAGGCGTTCGCGGTACAAGCGGGTCGCGAGATCCGGGTCATCGTCAACCCTGCCGATG
>JANXOO010000160.1 GCA_025353525.1 Schlesneria sp.
GCCCGAGTTTTTCGAGCGTCATCCGGATTCGTTCGACCTGTCGCAGATTCCTGAGCGGTTGCGGTGCCTTGCGACCGAAAAGGCGTCGCCAGCGGTACCAGAAGTTGCGGAGCCCGATGCGATCAACCAGGTCGCCGAATCCGTGGTTCAGCAAGACCGTCACGATCTCGCTGGTCCGCTTGAGATTCCTGAGCAACCGAAAGGGGCTCGCTTCCAAGTCGATATCCTCAGTCTGTTTTTGACCGCAGTTCTATGTTTTGAATCCGGACATATAAGGAATTTTGTCGGCGGACTTTCTGACCGCATCTGTCCCTTCGAGAAGTTGTCCCAGAAAATCCCAATTGCCCGTTGTCAGCGATGACCTGGCGCTTTCGAGAATTTCGACGCCAAACGTCATCTCACCCGCCCTCACCTGTTTTGACATCAGGTCGACGGTGATTTCCAGTGTCGGGTTTGACGTGATTGCGCGGGCGAGTCGATCGAGATCGGGTCGAGATGCCGAAACGCAAGGAACCCCGAGCGTCGTGCAGTTGCCAAAAAAAATCTCGGCAAACGATTCAGCGATCACAACCTTGATCCCCCATCGCATCAGGGCTTGCGGAGCGTGTTCACGGGACGAGCCGCATCCGAAGTTTCGCCCGCTCACAAGTACCGAACCGGCCCGAAAACCTGTATTGTCAAACGGGTGCGTCTTATCCTGGATTCTGTCGTCTTCGAACGCATGTTCACCCAGCCCGTCGAACGTGACGCAACGCAAAAATCTTGCAGGGATGATTCGGTCGGTATCGATATCGTCCAGTAGCAGCGGAACACCGCTGCCGGTTACTTGTGTGATATTCAGCATGATCAAAACTCTTCAAATTCCAGGAATTCAGTCTTGTTGCGGTTTTGGTTCAGGAAGGAAAAAGGACAACACCAGATTAATGAAAAACAGCGAACCGGCCACACATGCTGCAACGCAGGCCGTTTTCGCTTCGGGAGAGGCACCCGGAACGAACGATTGCAATGCAATATTCTGCGTCACCCCGAAGAATGCTGTTCCGACCATACGTCCACCGATATTTGCGGCAAAGCTTTCTCCCGTTCCTCGCAGATGCATCGGATAGGCGTGCGGCAGATAGTTGCCCCAAAAGCTGAACTGAGCCACCGTAAAGAGCCCCGCGACAAAGATTCCAAGCCCCAAAAGGGAAATATGAAATCCGTGAAAACCGGGAATCATTTCGATGTTTTTCGTGAACCAGGTCGTTTCGTGACCTTGAGCGAATCCCATAAAGATCAAAGGAGTCAATATCATTCCGGGAATCAGAAAAACACGAAGTAACGATCGACGGCTCGCAAACAAGACGACCAGCGCGGCCAGCCCGAACCGTCCGACAAGTCCACCCACTTCCTGGGCCTTGGTGTATTCAGCTGCTTTTTCCTGGCGAATTTGTGCCGCAAGGCGACCGACTGCGGCTTTGAATTTCTTTTCTGCTTTTTCCGGATCAGGATCATTCGCCGCGTCAGACTCTTTCAAAGTCTTCGTTTTTTCCTGAATTTCGTCCTTCACGGCGTCGATTCCGGCAACGATCTGGGGGATTTGCTGAATCGCTCCGAATGCCACCCCATAACTGCACGCCACCATCGCCGTCGTGACGAGGGTCGTTTGCAGCAGTTGCGGGGAAAACAATTCGGCAATGCTCGGTCGGCGCAGTGTTCCTTCTTCTTTCTTCTGAGACCATTTGGGTGATTCAGGTAAAAACGGTCTGATCACAATCAAGGGGATTGCAGGAATGATCCCTGACATCAATGTGTAGCGCCATGCCGCGTGGGAGTCGCCAATTTGGCCTCCGAGGAAATTCAGAAAACCCGGCATAATGATCTCGGGTAGTGACTTCAAATTCTGAAGAATCAGACCACTGGCGAACGCAACCAGCAACCCTCCGAACGACGAATAGACTTGAGTGTAACCGAGCACTTTTTCTCGTTGAATGGAATTGTCAAACAGTTCTGCCAGCCAGGCGACAGCCGCAACGAACTCGACACAAACTCCGATGAATGTTGTTGTGCGAAAGAACAGCAACATTGGCAAGCTGGTCGAGAACCCCGCCGCGAAGGCGGAAAATGCGTAAAGCAGAATGCTCCACGTCAACACCCGCCGACGCCCGAACCGATCTGTCAAATATCCGCCGAGCAATCCAAAAATGCCGCCACACATCGCAGGGACATAAAACATCAAGGTCGACCAAAGCACCCAGGGTGCACCGTCCGCTGGCGTGATGTTCGCCAGTTCTTTCAGTGCCGGGCGCAGGATCAGGGGCATCATCAGCAGTTCATACGTATCGAATGCGAAGCCGATCGCGGCGATCACGCAGATCAGCCACTGGGTTCCAGTCATACGAAGGGGGTCGGCGTGGGACGGAACGGGGGCAGACATGCATACTCCTCAGAGAACGTCAATCGGCGGGGCTCAGGCGGGCAGATGTTCAAAGTAACACAAGTCTAGACCGCATCTTTGCAGACGACAACCGTAGTTGCAGTTCCCGGCATGAGAGTCGACTACACGAGAACTTCGACATCGCTACCAGGAAGGCTGGCCATGATGTGATAAAGCTGCTGTGACTCGCATCGGGAGACATATTCGGCAGGCATCGCAGTGATCGTTGCCGAATCCCATTCGAGAATAATAGTGTGCTCTGGGGGTTTGCCTGACACTTCGACAATCGTTCCCGTCCAGCCAGCCATTGAAATGTCCGGAAATTCGGGAGAATTAACGCCCGGCTTCACGCGAATACGAGAACCTTCCAGCCCACCCGTGGCTTTCTTCTTCGCCATCAGAACCCTCGATATTACGGAGCGATCGAAACATGGTCCGCCGAGTCACTTTGGCGATCCCTTGTGGCTCGACGATATCTGACGATAGTACCGAAAATCAAGCAATCCCGACGCAATTCAATTCCGTCCTAAAGGTATTTTGCAACGCAGATCCGGATTTCGGTCGTGAGTCGGATATCCCTCACATTCGATTCCGCCTGTCGCCCTGTTCCTCGACTCGTCCGATTTCTGTCATCCCGCCGGGAAAAACCGGACTGGCGACGATCAGTGAACTAAACAACCAATGGACATCGCGAAAAACGCGGTTGCACGAGATCGAACCTCCGGCCCATTGCCGTCGGTCTGCAACTTGCAAAAAAAAAAATGGAAGTTTGACATGACGAAGGAACTCGCCGGCATGGTTGCCAATGGTCCCGGTCACGTTGCGTCGCATGACGACGCTTCGGCCGCACTGTCGCGCTCAGCTTCTGACCCCGCGACGCTGACGGCCTGCGACACAGCGACAGCAGATCAAGGCAGTATTCCGCCAATCACGTCATGGCTTCCCAAACGACACGTCCCTGATTCAGTTCGATCCGATTTGCATCTGTCGGCTCTCTTTAACCGAGTCCAATCGTTACTCGGACCGCGTCAAACCGCCGAAACGGAAGCATATTCACCGAAGGCTCCTGAAACTCTGCACGAGACCGGGTTGACCCCGGACGAAATTGAACGACTGATTCTGAAATTCCTTTTGCAAAAGGGAGGCTCGACCGGACGAGCCATCGCGCGTCAAATCTGCCTTCCGTTTGCGATTGTCGACCCGATCGTCAAGGAACTCAAGTTCGACCATTTGCTGACCCTGTTAAACTCAGCTGAAATGGGAGACTACGAATACGGGATCACGGAACAGGGACGCGAACGCGCCAGACGGTACGCCGAAGAGAGTTCGTATTTCGGTTCAGCTCCGGTAACTCTCCGCGACTACCTGAAAGCGATGGAACACCAGAGCATCGCCAAACAGCAAGTGACCGAGCACGATTTGAAAGCGGCTTTCGCCGATCTGCTGATTAGCCCGCAGTTGCTCGATCAGCTTGGGCCAGCGATCAATTCAGGCCGCGGCATGTTTCTGTTCGGAGCGCCAGGGAACGGAAAAACCAGTATCGCCGAACGAATCACCCGCTGCTTCGGCTCGTCGATCTGGATTCCAAGAGCGTTGGGTGTCGATGGAGACATTATTCGCCTGTACGACCCGGGCATACATGAATTGGTCGAGCAAAAGTCGGACGACTCGCTGTTTGATCTTTCCGGGATCGATCCTCGCTGGGTTCAGATCGTCAGGCCGACGGTGGTCGCCGGGGGTGAACTGACAATG
>JANXOO010000216.1 GCA_025353525.1 Schlesneria sp.
CCTCAAGTCAGATTTCCTCCAACAATTGACCCCGCAATTGACATAAACGAGTCCTGACCCCTTTGTTCGGAGGCATTTCGGGGATTGTCGGGGCTTTCGCGAAAGCTCCGCACATCGCGACGTGGAATTTGTATGGGCCGAGAGGAGGAGACTTGGGCAGCGGGGTTGAAATTAGCGGAGTAGAATTCAAGATACCAGCCGATTGGAAGATGACCTTCAACGAACAAGCGTGGTTCGGGCATACAGAAGGGAAAACAATCGGCAGTCTTATTGAAGCCGCGAAATTGAGCCCGGGAAAATTATTGGAAATCGAAGGGACGCTGCCTCCATGCAAGAACTGTCAAGGAATTATGAAATGGGCTTCTGCGACATATGGGATTGCCGTTGAATATACTGACGGTGTGGGAACTTGGACTTGGGTTAACGGCGTTCTTCGATAGTTTCACGTTTTGGAGGAGTATTGCTATGGATGATTTATTGGCGTTCGAATTTCGGTGCTCGCAAGCTGACGAGCTGAATTCTGTTTACAATAAAATAATTTACGAGTTGCCTCCTGACGCCCAACGGCGACTTCGCGCGATTTTTTCCGCGTATATAAGAAAATATGGCTTCTATGGCCGATTTGAGCGAATCAACAATCGTTCAATAAAACAGATTTTCGAAGAATTTGACGAGTCGGACATTCCCGTACCGATTGCGTCTGGCGGCGAAAATGGAATGACATGGGCGTTGTACGACGCACCGTCGTCTGCACCTCAACAGAATCTGCCCACGTCAGAGGGTGACTCGGCGGTTGAAAAATAGTTGCACCAGGGTTTTTGAGGGTGGTTGCGTATGTTTCGCGAGTCGTATGTCGAGCAGTTTTCTTCACTGGGTGTTGAATTGCGCGCGGAAGACGGGAGTTCGCTTGCCGAAATTGAACGTGCAGAACGTCGATTGCAAATTGTCATCCCCGCGTCGCTCAGGGAGTTTTATCTCGTCGCGGGTTGCGAATCCCGTTTCAATCAATTTCATAATCGGGTTTTGACTCCTTCGAAATGGGAGATTGACAACGGATTTCTGACCTTTATGGAGGAGAATCAGTGCGCCGTGTTCTGGGGGATTTCTGTTGATCAGGTTTCCGACCGCGATCCAGCGGTGTTCCAGGGCGTAAACCGTCGCGAGGAAGGGATTGAATGGCTTCCTGAGCATGACTCGTGTCACGAGTTCCTGAATACCATGCTGGTCTGGCATGCTTCATACGGCGGAGCGGCGACATCCTGCTCCGTCGGGTACGGTGGCGAATTCGCAACGCGGCAATGGCTCGATCAGCAGTGCCGGTTGATCGGTGAAGTGAACCAGATGAGAGCGTATCGGCACGAATACGGCTCGATGTCATTTCTCAAAATGGACGACTGGTTTACGAAGATCCGCAACGTCTCGCCCTGGCGAGTCTACGCTGCGGCGACTTCGGCATCGAACATGAAGCTGCTGCAGTCATCGCTCGACGTGAAATGGGAAGACTGACCT
>JANXOO010000266.1 GCA_025353525.1 Schlesneria sp.
CCTCTGCAAAAAGGCCAAGGATTTCGGCTACGACGGATTGGAACTGGCCTGCTGGGGCGACCACTTCGAAGTTGACAAGGCTCTTTCGGACGACACTTATTGCGCCCGCAAACGCGAACTTCTCGAAAAATACGACTTGCAGGTCTTCGCGATCTCGAATCATCTGGTGGGTCAGGCGGTGCTCGACAATATTGATGCTCGCCACAAAAGCATCCTTCCACCCTATATTTGGGGTGACGGAAAGCCGGAAGGGGTCACGCACCGGGCCATAGAAGAAATGAAAAATACGGCTCGCGCGGCTCAAAAGCTGGGCATCGGCGTCGTCAACGGTTTCACCGGTTCGAGCGTCTGGCACCTGATTTACGATTTCCCGCCGACTCCCAAATCGATGTATGACGACGGCTTCAAATTGTTGGCCGAACGCTGGAACCCGATTCTGGATGTCTTCCAGGAATGCGGTGTCAAGTTTGCGCTGGAAGTCCATCCGACCGAAATCGCCTTCGACATCTATTCGGCGGAACGAGCCGTCGCGGCGCTTGGTGGCCGTGAAGAATTCGGCTTCAATTTCGACCCCAGCCATCTGATTTGGCAAGGGATCGATCCGGCAGAGTTCATCCGGTATTTCCCGAACCGCATTTACCATGTCCATATGAAGGACGCAAAAGTGACGCTTAACGGACGGTCGGGGATACTTTCAAGCCACCTTTCGTTCGGAGATCCACGGCGCGGGTGGGACTTCCGAAGCATGGGACGCGGCGGCGTGAATTTTGAAGAAGTCATTCGGGCATTGAACGCCGCGAAGTACCAGGGGCCGCTTTCGGTCGAATGGGAAGACAGTGGAATGGACCGCGAGCACGGGGCCCGTGAATCGTGCCAGTACGTCAGAAATATCGACTTCGCCCCATCGGGCCGAGCTTTCGACGCCGCCTTTGCCGAATAAACGGCAAGAGGATTTGTCGAATCTGTACTTGCATTCTGATTCCCCTGGCATCGGCTAGCTGGCCGTTGCTGTACCGGAGTCAAACCGATCAAAAGCCAACACGAGTAGCAGGGCCAGCACGCTACATTCGATCACCAAAACGATCACTGCTGACGCGATTGCCACCAAGGGCGACTGCAGGATCAGCGCGCCCGGCAACGCAGAAATGGCCACCACCGATATTGCTGCTCCGAGCATCAACAACTTCATCATCATGAAAATCATCTGCTTTCCTGATTTTTGAAAATCGCCCGGAGCACCCTTGGCCAGTCTGGTTGGATAGACATAAAAAACGACTTTGTCGACCGCGAACAATACGAAATTGACCGGCAGCAAAAGCACGATCGCACTCAATAACCAGATCGCTAAAGCTGGGAAGCACCAGGCCAAACCTGCGAAAAAGAGCGACTGAACGAATGACAGCAGGACCACGAACCCAAGAAGCTCGCCAATGACGATCGAGATTGTCGCGATCGGAAGCGATTTCAGAAATCCCACGCGTTCGATCTCGTTCTGCATTGTGAGGCAAATCAGAAAACTCATGTATCCCATCGCGGCGACACCGGCAATTGATCCGTTCATGTGACTCGACGCACCCCCCTTATGCGAGACCGCATAGACAATCCACGCGGCAATCGAAACGGCTCCCGCGATCACCACCAGTAATTTGCTGGATGACCGGAATGTCGTTGTCATTTGTTGCCATACTACGGGCCCAATTCCCGCCAGGAACGGAAGCTGCGGAATTCGACGACCAGCAATCGACGAGTCTGCCGAAGCGAATGTGTGCCAAACGCCTTTTGCCTGCATGTTTTTCATTCGAGCGGCCATTTTTTCGCTGGATGCTAACGCCGCTTCCAGAGAAAGAGCGTCCAGACGGTATGCCAAAGTCAACAGGCAAATATCGATGAACAGTACGATCGAGGCACTCGGCAGGTACGTCAACAATCTCTCGGCATTGAACGCTTGAACGAAGATTCGAAATGGCCAAAGCAACCACAACGCTACCGGGGATCGCTGAATTGCCTTTGCGTAGTCGGCCAGGTCCAGTGTAGTTGTCGTGGCAAGGATCTGTGCAACCGCGAGCAACAACCCGATTCCGATGACCGCACCCAACACAATCCGGATCGATTGATGGATTTTTGCCTGCATGACCTGCCGAGCGAATGCCACGTTCATCGTGAGTAATTGCAAGAAGGAAAGTGTCATTGCAATTGACAACATTCGCGGCAAAGCCATTCCGATGCTGCGTGACGTGAACAGCGTCATCATCGCGGAAAATCCGAAGACTCCGAACAGGCTTTTCAGAAGTTTGTACGACAAAAGTTGCTTGCGCGAAACAGGAGCGGGGAACAGAAATGCGATTTCACCCGGAGTAAAACAGACCGTCGCATCGCCCGTCGAGAACAGCAGGACATACGCCGTGAACAGGAACAAGGCCACTGCCGGCAGATCATTTTGCAGTTGACCGAGCGAATCTGAAATTTGAGGGGCGAGCGAAATCGCCTTTCCGGCGAAATACATCGACGCGATTCCGTAAGCCATCATCGCGACCACGAATCCAAGGTGAATGATACCTCGGGTCGACATCACGCTTTTGCGAAACTGGCGAAGTCCGCCACGCCATTGCAATCGCATCAACATCCATAGTGCCGGATGAAACATGTTTTGCTACCTCAAAATGAACCTTGCAATTGCGAGTCGGGAAACCACGCATCGCATGTAAAAAAACGATCACACTTCGGGTGATGCGTGGCCACGAACTAGTCCCCCGTCGTGGGAGAAGTCTCGGTATACCGGAAAAATATGTCTTCGAGAGTTGCGTCGGGACCGACTGATTGCAAATGACTTTTTGCTTCCGCAATGGTCCCCTGAAACAGGCACTTCCCCTTGTGAAGGATCAGCAAGTGGCTGCAGAGGTCGTCGATCAGGTCGAGCAAGTGCGAGCTGACCATCACGGCGGCACCGGAAGCCGCCCGTTCCTTTATGGAAGCCTTGAGCGTTCTGATTCCGCGCGGATCGAGGCCTGTCAGGGGTTCGTCAAAGATGATCGCCCTGGGTTGATGCAGATATCCGCAGCAGATCGCGACTTTTTGGCGCATCCCTCGTGACAATTCCTGTGCGATCGTATCGCGTTTGTCATTCAATTCGAATTGTTCCAGCAACCGGTTGGCTTCTGCGGTGTAGTCGGCGATGCGATAGACCGATGCTGTGAATTCGAGATGCTCCCAGACTGTTAGTACATCGAAAAGTTGCGGTTCATCGGGGATGAACGCCAATTCGCCTTTCGCGGCGATCGGATCCTGAACCACATCGAAACCGGCGATTGACAGTCGTCCGCTCGAAGGAGGGATGATCCCCGCCAGGGCACGCATTGTCGTTGTCTTGCCAGCACCGTTCGGCCCGACGACTCCAAGCACCGCACCGCTTGCCACTTCAAAACTCAACCCTCGCACCGCAACAGTGGTACGATACGTCTTTTCGTAATTATCGACTCGAATCATTTGGGGGGCTCATCGTCAGAAACACGTCACTGAAAGTCTGCAGGCAAATGGACTGTCGTTGATCACAACGCGACCGCGAACGTTTCGGATCATCGCCAGTTTGAGTTTGTTGTGCCACTGAAGGGGCACAGGTTATGCTCCAGCGGTTTGTACGATGAACCGCAAACGCTGTTTGCGGATGGTCGCAACCGCCTTTCCTGGTCCCGATAGCCGTCATGTCAATTGCTGCAGAAACTTCGATTCCGCCTGGCAGAATTCCTGTTGCAATCCTGGTTCTCGCATGGGTGGCGGGGATTGCCGCGTCGCTTGCCGGAATGCTGAATCTGATTGCCGAATGGGATCCGAACCTGGCAATGATTCAATTCATCGTTCTGGTGGTCGCCCCGATCGTCTGGATGATCGAGCAAAAGCGGTCGCGGCCCGCCGCTGATGAAATGCCGACGGAAATCAGCGATCGGTATGCGAACGTCGCGGCCGTTTTGGTCGCTGTTACGTCGTTTGGGATGTGTTTTGCGGTGGGACGGGATATGGTCAATTTGCCTCCTGCTTATCATGATGAATACAGCTACCTCTTCCAGGCGAAAACACTCTTGTCGGGGGCGTTTTCGAAGCCCGGCCATGCGACGCATCCGGAGTTGTTTGATCAGATGCATGTTTTGAACGAGGGGCGGATGGCAAGTCGTTACTATCCAGGAACGGGTTTGTGGCTGGCGCCGTGGGTCGCATTGGGGCATCCCTGTTGGGGGCATTGGCTGGCCAGTTCGTTGGCTTCGGTCTTCGTGTTCTGGACTGGTTATGAACTCGGTCGACTTCGCGTCGCCCTCGTCAGCGGTTTTGCGTGTGCTCTTTCACCAGGAATTGCCATTTTTGCGAATCTGTTACTCGCTCACCAGCCGACTCTGTTGGGACTTGGCATTTTCATCCATGCTTTTGTGAAATGGCAACGAACAACATCGCCGGGGGGTTTATTTGTAGCCGGATGTGGATTGAGCTTTGCAATGCTCTGTCGTCCCGCAACGGCGGCAGGAGTGGGGCTGCCATTCGGATTCGCATTTCTCTGTTGGCTTCTATTCGCCAGAAACGCTGGAAAAACAGTGGCATGGCAACAGAAGGTCCGAAGTCTGGTTGCATTATCCGTCCCGCTGGTGGCGGGATGGGCCGTGATGTTGGTCTATCACCATGATGTCACAGGTTCCTGGACGACTTCGCCCTATCAGCTCTATACCGATCTTTACTCTCCGCGACACGTTTACGGATTCAACAATGTCATTCGCGGCGATCTGAAGCAGGGGCCAAAAGTGATCGCGGCCTACGATCGCTGGGCGATTAACCTGACAACGGAACTGGCTGCCGTGAATGTTCGCGACCGTTTGTTATCGAGCTGGTTATGGACATTTGACATTTCGGCATTCCTGATGGCTTCAGTTGTCGTTGCGGGGACGGCGGGTCGATGGAATGCGCGATGGATTCCAGTCGTTTTCGGGATTCTTTCCCTGCATGCCATGCATATCCCTTACTGGTACGTTGGGATTATGGGTTGGCACTACGTGTTTGAATCAGCGACGTTGTGGTGCCTGGTGCTTGGGCTGGCAACGGATCTGCTGGTTCGCGAATGGCGGACGACGGGTCGTTGGCTGATGCCGGTCTGGTGGATCCTGTATCTGACAATCTCGCTTGCTGGCGCGAGTTTCCCGATTGGTCTGTCGGGCGTTTCGAAGTCGGCTCTGCCTCGAGTTCACAAAGCGATCGGGTCTGTCAGGCAACCGCGAAAGCACTATGGCGAATTTGACAAATGGATTCAGACAACCGTTACTCAGCGTCCTGCACTGGTGCTGATTGTCATCGATCCCGACGATCAGCACATCGATTACGTCGTGAATTCGCCCGGACTGCAAGATGACATCCTTCGCGGCCGATATCGAAACGGCATTACAGATATCACCGCCATTTCGCAGGACTTTCCGGATCGGCACCTTTACTTGTGCGATCCGAAGAAGATGTCGATCAGGTCGCTGAAGTAATGGTTCGTCCGAATTAAATCCGGATCATTCGTGTGACCAGCAATCAACGCCCAATTCTGTCAAATGGCGATCCGGCGATTACGGAATCGATTCGGGTGGAAGCAGTGGTTTTTGACGGTCTGATTCGGCGGGCGTACGAGGGCCGCCCAACCAGACACCCAACTTGCCAAACCGACCGCTGTGCAGCAATACCAGATACGCGGGAACCAATACGGGACGCACGACAAACGTATCGAGCAGCACTCCGAACGCGAGTGCGAATCCAAGCTGAATCATTCCTTTGAGTGATCCGGCGCACAGCGATGCGAACGTGCCCGCCATGATAATTCCGCAACTCGAAATGATTCGACCCGTTTTTGAAAGGGCTTCGATGACCCCCTTGACGGGGCCATGCACCAGTTGCTCTTCTTCGATACGCGTCATCAGGAAGATATTATAGTCCTCACCCACTGCAATCAGGATGGTGAACAGAAACATCGGTACTTTCCAGTCGAGTCCCGCAAATGTCGGGTCCGTCATCGAGAAGAATGCATAGGTTGCCCCCAGGGCGACGAGGTAACTGAACAGGACGGTGAGGATCAGATAGGTACAGAGGGCGATCTTCCGCAGCAATACGACGAGGATCGTAAAAACACTCAGGACGACCAGAAGATCGATCCGGATTTGGTCACGGTCGGTGACTCGCTTAAGGTCCCGGATACTGGCAGTCGAGCCGGAAACAAGGATTTCAGTCTGCGATTTCATCGATTCGGGAAGCAGGTTCCGAATTTCGTGTTCGAGTCGCGTCAAATGATCGATGCTCTCGCGAGCGAATGGATCGAGCATTGCTGTCAACTCGAACCGCGTCACGTGCGCGGCATATTTCCCGACATCCGAAACGTAATGCTCAATCGACTGCTGAAACTGGACCCGGCGTTTCGGCCCTGCGGGAGTGTCCAAAAGTCGCTCTGTGCCGCCCAGTGGACGAGCGACACTGCGAATATCGGCGAGTTGCAGGTCACCTTTACGATTGACGAGAGTGCGGTTCAGCTCGTCAATCATTACCAGACCGCCTGGATTTTTTGGATCGTCCGAATCGTCAGTGAAATCGAGGTGATCATTCCTTAGCAAGATCGTAATCGCCCCGGTCGTCCCGTCGGCGAAGTGTTTTTGTACGGCCCGCGTTCCGCGGACACTCGGGTAATTGGTGCTGAGGTCCGACAGAAGCCCGTAACTGAGGTGTGTATAAAACGCGATGCCAATGGCGGCAAAAGGCAACATCAGTGCGATACTCGCTAACCAGATCGTCATCGGCTTCTTCAAAAGGGCTCGCCCAACGATTTCCCAGGTGTTTTGCAGCCAGTGAATCTCACAAAATCGCGACCAGAGCGACGACGACGAAATCCACCCGCCACTGACCCGTTCGGTACGCAGTTGCGGCCAAAATGCCCATTTCCCGGTGAGTCGAAGCAGAGCTGGTGTGAACGTCAGTGACGCGATCAGGACAATCGTCAGGCCGAACGAGATTGCGATTCCCGCTTCGTGAAATTTGCCGAATTCCGCAAAGACCATCATGCCAATCCCGCAGATGACCGTTCCGGCACTCGCGGCAATTGCTGCACCGACCTTCGTAACACAGTTTGCCACAGCCTCGTCGTAGCTGACCCCGGCATCGATTTCTTCTTTGTAACGGGCTATCAGGAACAGGCAGTAGTCGACCCCGGCACCATACATCAGGACGGCGACGTAAGTTTCAATCCCCTGAAACAACACGATCCATTTCTGCGTGGCAAATAGAATCAGGATCGACATTGAAAGCTTGACCGCAATGATCACAGTCACAAGCGGAATCAGTGCCAGTGCCGGCGAGCGGTAGATTGCACCCAGAAGCAGTAACACCAGTAAAAACGTCAACCACTCAGTTGCCTTGGCGCTGTCGCGAGCGGCGTTCAGCATGTCTCGACCAACAGTCGCCTCGCCGCTCAGCGAAATCGTCAATCCGGCCGGAATCTGTCTGGAAAAGGGGCTGTCCGGGTTTAGCAGTTTTTCGATGGCCCCCACGGGTCCCCGATTTCGGCTATCCATGAATTCGGTCGTCAATTCGACGAGCATCAGTCGAGCCTTGTTGTCCCGACTGACCAGCAATTTGCCGGAATTGCTGTCGCGGAACGATCGGATACGAGAAATCGTTCTGGTTTCGGCAGGCTCGTTCTGCTGAATTCTGGCTAATTGTTCTCGCAATTCAAATTGTCGTTTCGGGTCATCATGCGGAAACTGTTCCTCTTCCGACTGACCATCGTCAAGAAAGTCTTCGTCGTCGGAAGTGATCCCGTCATTTCGTTGTGCGATAATAACGATGCGACTTGGACAATACCCATTGGGAAACGCCGCTTTGAACAGCGATTCTGCCAAATGGCTGGAACTGTTTGATGGAAGAAACGCGAATTCCTGTGTTTCCGCAACGCTTTCCAGGCGAGGAGCTGCTATCGATACGCAAACGACCGCTGCGACCCATGCGATTAACACCGCAGGCCAGGCGCGGACGATAAACTCGCCGAGCTTCGAAAACATACTTCCTCTTCGTAAGGATGAAATGGGATGACTTGCAACTAACGGAATGTTTTCGTTCCGTCTCAGCCCTGCTGGAAAACGGGATTGGCATCAATTGCAAGTTCGGGTCGAATAAATCTCGGAAGACACGTCACGAAACGGAAAAAGTGGAACTGGAAGGCTGAAACTCAAGTGATGGCGGGAAGTACACCTAATGCGCGTGATCGCCGTGCCCATGCCCGTCCGATTCGTGCTCGTCAGAACTTTCCTCTGGAAATGAGCAAAGAGAACCACATGCACCGGAAAGCTGCACGGTTCCGCACAAGCCGATTATCGTTATCAGCATCGTGACATAGATGGCTTTGCCCCCGAAGTTGGTGGGACGAAGCCCGAGCAAATAGTGGGCGCCGTCAGGAGGCGGAGCGATCAACCCCCAAACCAATACCGAAATGAACCCGATCAGCAACACGCCAAAGATTCCCCCTTTTGCCAAAACGGGATACAACTTTTCCCAATTCACAGCCAGCAACCAGAAGGCAACCCATGCGATGAGCGGTGCCCAGGGAACGAGCAACGCCAACAACGTTATCAGGACTTCCCATCCGGCGACGAGAAATACCTGCAATCGGTCGATCAAATGTTCCATTCAAACGGTCTTTCAACGGAAAACAGACTTCGATTCGCGAGCAGCGAATATCAGATTCGAATTCACAGAAATAACACAGCGCGGGCGTTTCCCGCAACCCAATGGGCAGTTGTATGTCAGCCTTTCGCCGGATGAAAGGCAGGCGGAGCGCAGGCACGAATTGGCAATTCGTGCGAACCGGGACGTGTGATAACTCCAGATGCTGAAATCCCGGAGCCAACCTGAGTGCGGAAGAATTCTTGTGGAGGTTCGTTTTTTTTGCCGGGGCTTGCATTTGCGCCCTGAAATACTGAAGTGCCCTCAAGACTTGTGGCTTCCCAAAGCAATTATTCGATCCCGTAAAACGTGCCGTGCGCTTGATCGTAGCGATTCAAGGGAGTAGAGTCAGTTTTCAAATCGCCAGCTCTTCCAGTATAACCAGTTCGTTCTCTTGGGCCAAACTGTCATGAAGTTCTCTATTTCTGCAGACCAGGGACAGGTCGTTCAGGTCACCATTGAAGGTTGTCTCACCCAACCCGACATCGCTCCGCCGCTGGATCCGTTCCGGCAGGTTTTAGGGCAAAATGTCTACCAGAGGACTGTCCTGCTGGACATGGCCCAGTCAAATTATCTCGACTCGATGTGCATAGGCTGGTTACTCAGTTCGCACAAGCGATTTCGCGAACAGGGCGGCAAACTGGTGATTCACTCACTGCAACCGATGGCGTCAAACGTCATTTCTCTTCTGCGGCTCAACAACGTTTTCCAACTCGCCACCGACACGGAAACTGCACTGCAACTGGTGCGCGGAGAGGTAGCCTAAATGACATTCGACGGGCGCTTCCCCGGTGACTTTTTTGCAAACCTTTCTCCAGGCCAGGTGGTGGCGACCATCATCGAAAAAGCCGGCGAATTGCACGTGAGCGATTTATTCCTGCTGGCAGAAGAATCGGGCCTCCGCGTCGCGTTCCGACGCATGGGCGGCATCGAAACGGTTGCTGCACTGCCGCTGGAACTCGGGCGATCAGTCATCACGCTGATCAAGGCCGAAGCCGGAATCGATCTGGGAGATCGCCGCAGACCTCACGAAGGGCGTCGGATTCAGGCGGTGGGTGAACGTGTCATCGACCTGCGCATCAACATTATTCCAACGCTACACGGCGAAGATGTCTGCGCCAGGTTGCTCGACCGAAAATTCGGCCTGAAGACACTGGAACAAATCGGTCTGACCCGGATCGAATTGAACAAGATGCAAGCGATGCTCAATAACCCGAGCGGCCTGATCCTGGTCACCGGCCCGACGGGAACAGGCAAGACGACAACTCTTTACGCCGCCCTGCAATATCTGAATGACGGCACACGCAAGATCAATACACTCGAAGACCCCATCGAATATGCAGTCAACGGGTTGCGCCAATCGCAAGCGAATACCAAAATCGGGCTCGATTTTCCCGAACTGCTGAGAAACGTCCTCAGGCAATCGCCCGACGTTATTATGGTCGGCGAAATTCGCGATGAGGAAACGGCAACGACTGCCGTGCGAGCGGCGAACAGCGGTACCGTGGTCCTGTCGACGCTGCATGCTCCCGTTGCGGCGGCGGCTGTGCAGAGTATGGCGGCACTTGGTGTCAACCGGTTCTTTCTGTCGAATTGTCTTCTGGGCGTTGTCGCTCAACGGCTTGTTCGGACGCTTTGTCCGAAGTGCCGGGTTGCTTACGACATCGGTGAATCGCCTGAAACTTTCGCAGACATTCAATCATTCCTCGAGCCTGGTTTCGGTTCGTATATTTTCGGGCCCGGTTCGTGCGATGCGTGTTTGCAACAGGGCTATTCCGGGCGCACAGCGATCCTGGAACTGATGCTTTTCAATCGGGCTCTGCGGCAACTGGTTGCCAAAGGTTGCAGCAGCGAAGAACTTCAAGCGTTTGCCGTCCAGCAGGGAATGCTCGAATTCCGCCGTTCGGCCATGGTGAAGGTGGCAATGGGGGTCACGAGCACAGAAGAAGTCTTGCGAGAGCTTCCGACCGATCAGTTGGGACTCGACCTCTGACGGGCGAAGG
>JANXOO010000310.1 GCA_025353525.1 Schlesneria sp.
GGCGGAGGGCCGAGTGGAGCGGGGCCTGGCGGCTTCGGCAGTTCGACAGGTCCGATCGACCTGGGAGATTTGTTCGGTCGCGGTGGAATCGACCTTGGCGACTTCTTCGGCGGGGCAATGGGCGGCGGTGCGGCCGCAGGGCGAAAAGGAAAACGGGGTGCCGCGAAGGGGGAAGACATTCGAGCCTCGGTTCAGGTTCCCTTTCAAACGGCGGTCAGTGGCGGAACGGTCGACATCCGGATCGACCGCTCGGGAAATCTCGAAACGCTCGGAATCAAGATTCCGGCCGGAGTCAACGAAGGTCAGATCATTCGACTTGCTGCGCAAGGGAATCCAGGCCAACGCGGTGGACCTTCCGGTGACTTGCTGCTGACAATTGAAGTTCAGCCTCATCCCTGGTTTCGGCGAGAGGGATCGAATCTGATCGTTGAAATCCCGGTGACTCCGTCCGAAGCGGCACTCGGCGCGAAAGTTGAAGCCCCCACGCTCAGCGATGGACTGGTTGTCGTCAAAGTTCCTGCGGGGACTTCGACCGGAATGAAGTTGCGGCTGCGCGGCAAAGGAGTGACCGATCCGTCGACGAAACTGACTGGCGATCAATTCGTGGTGATCAAGATCGTATTGCCGAAGAATCTGACTGAACGCGATCAGGAGCTGTATCGACAACTCGCAGAACAGGAAACTCCCGTTCGCGAAGGACTTTGGAATTAATCGCCCATGCGACAAAATCGGAACAGATCCTTGATGCTTCAGCCGCCGCGTGTCCCCCGCGTTATTCTCCGGGTGATCGTGTTGGCTGTCGGCTGCTCGTTACATGCAATTATCGCACCAGCACAGGATTCGCCAGAACCGGCGGAACCGACGAAAATCGTTGCACCCGACAACAATGATGCCGACAAACCGGTTATTGATAAACCACTTGCAGCCATACCTGATGTGGCGAATCCTGACGTTGCCAAGCCGGATGTTACTCCGATCGACGAGTTTTCAGCTGAATCTGATACCGGGCAATTGATCGCCATGGAGAAACGACGTAAGGCATCGGCAGGGTTTGCGGCCATTGGTGGAATTGCCATTCTGGGAATCAGCATCATCACGATGACGATGATCTGGGCCAGGCGGCTAAGACGGATTGCCCGCGACCCTCTTCCGCCTCAGCGCACTGCGGGGAACGACTTCTGGTTTCTGAAGCCGCCCAAACCGACTGTCGACGAGTCCGTACCGGGTGCCGATCGTCCGCCATTATCCCCTTCATCGGAGCGTCCCCCGGAATGAACGGATTCGGCTTCACCAAAGCGCAGCATCTGCGGTCCCAATCGGACTACGAACGGGTCTACGCTTTGAAATGCAAGGCTGCCGACGGGGTGCTTTTGGTCTTCGCAGCCCGCAACGCCGGGAACGTTACGCGGATCGGACTCAGTGTTTCGAAGAAACACGGCGGAGCCATCGTCCGCAACCGGTTGAAACGATTATTGCGAGAAGCATTTCGGCTGATGCAACACGAAATCCCGTCCGGCCTCGACCTGATTGCCATCCCGCTCGACAAATCGCGGGCGGGACTGATGGCCTATGAAGAATCGCTGGTCAATATAGCTCAACGACTGAACCGTCGTCTCGAACGGGCATCGTTCGAGCCAAAGGCGGAGCGATGAACCGATTCCGAGTCATACTGCAGCTTCCCAGTCTGTTTCTGATCGGTGGCGTTCGATTTTATCAACTCGGGATCGGTCCGTTCCTGGGGAAACACTGTCGTTTCGAGCCTTCGTGCAGCAACTACTTCATTCAGGCGGTCGAGAAATATGGCGCGATCGTCGGTGCCTGGAAGGGTGCGTGGCGAATCCTCAGATGCCACCCGTTTCACCGTGGCGGGTACGACCCGCCGTAAATCGGCTGCAAACGCGTGATCAGGCGACCGACAGCGGTTGCCATAAAGGCAACTCGAATAACCGTGGTTGTTTTTCACGACGAAAGCCCGTGTTGCCATCAACAATCTCAAATACTTGAGCACCCTGTTTTTTTTTGTAGAATCGTCACGCAACGGGTTCATTCGACCGGCTTGCGGATTTTGAAGATGTTGGGATTTTGGAAGTGGAATTATTATGCCATCCAAGCGGTTTTTCGGCCCAAAGAGCCATGCGTTCCAATAGCCCAGCCCATCGGGCTGGGTATCGGCCCGTTCCAATCTCCAAAGGTCCAACGGACCGGTCATTCGCTTAAAAGCTGGCAAATGCCGAAATCGATGTCAAAGTTCTTTTCACAATCAACAAGAAGCGAATGGCCG
>JANXOO010000311.1 GCA_025353525.1 Schlesneria sp.
CGGCGTTTCGCGCCGCGACTTCATTCGCGCAGGAGGGCTGACGGTGGTCGGTTTATCCGGTGCGGCGCGGGCTTCGTCGTTGAATTTCGTACCTGGCCGCCGGGCAATTTTCATCTTGATGACTGGTGGAGTCAGCCAACTTGAAACGTTCGACCCCAAGCCAAACGCTGCTTCGGGTATTCGCGGACCATTCAAATCAATCGAAACGGCTGTCCCCGAACTGCGGTTTGGCGAGGCTCTTCCATGTCTGGCACAGCGAGCGAACCGGCTGGCGATCATCCGCTCGATGACCCACGACGCGGCTCCGATTCACGAAACCGGCCAACAATTGCTGCAGACCGGTCGACTTTCCATCGGGGGAGCAAAATTTCCGAATTGGGGAAGCCTTGTCGCCAGCTCCGTCCCCTCACGCGGCAGTGCTCCGTCGAACGTGATGCTTCCCGGACTGGTCACCGACACCGGTGTCGCATCGTATCGAGGACAAAGTGCGGGAATCCTGGGAACGGAATGGGATCCTCAACTCGTTTCCGGTGAATTGCCCGATGAACCCGATTCGATTCGTCGCTTGTACGGCGATTCAGACTTCGGCAGATTGCTGCTTCAGGCGCGGCAACTTGTCGAGCGCGGAACACGGTGTGTCACGATCAATTTGTTCGATTCACTGAAAGATCGAATCACCTGGGATTGTCACGGCGACAAAAACTGTGGTCCTGCGACGCTGTTCGATTACCAGGCGCAGCTCTGCCCCGAATTTGATCGTGCGATGTCAGGGTTGCTCGACGATCTCGCCCAGCGCGGACTACTCGACGAGACTCTTGTCATCGCAACGGGCGAGTTTGGACGAACACCACAAGTCAACGAAAACGTCGGGCGCGACCACTGGCCCGGTTGTTGGTCAGCACTTGTCGCCGGTGGGAAAATTGCGGGAGGGAAAGTGATCGGTGCCAGCAATGCCACGGCGTCCGAGCCGGTCGATCGTCCTGTCGAACCCGGTGAATTGACGGCAACTCTTTTGAACTGGTGTGGCGTCGACGGAGCAGCCCGGTCGTTCGAAATCGGCGGTCAATCGTTGCCACTCGTCCCGCACGCTCCGATTGCGGAACTCTGGGGATAGCGACGGTAAACCACAACACAACTGATATTGTCCCCGTATCCGTTTGGTTCGTTGGAAGATGGCAGCCGCTGTTTTGAGTCTGCGGCCGCGACCAGCCGATCGGCCAATTGCTGTGATGTCATGTCACGGTTGGCCTCGATGAGAGTCACCAGGTCTTCAGGTTCCAGAAAGACGCGCTCTTCCACCAGGCCGTCGGAACACAGGATGATCGTGTCGCCAGGCTGGATTTGCCATCGGCAAACCATCGGCTTTGCCCGATCACGATCGACCTCCAGCCCGCCATTTTCCGAAACGCGAGCCGCTCCTAAACAGTACCGCAGTGCTTTGCCAGCGGTACCAAGTTCCCGAACTTGCTCGGGGGGCGTTCGCTGTGCCAGTCGTGACATTGCGACATCACCGTCAACGGTCAATTGTTCGGCGACACCATGCGCCACGAAGTAGGCGCGACTGTCACCCACGTTTGCAATGAACATTTCGTCGCCATCGACCACACCAATTAACGCTGTGGTACTCATCAAATCGTTGTCGTTCAGTGTCGTCGGTCGATCGGCAAGACTCAGAGCGTCACAGATAATTGCTTCACTGGCGGCAACGCAGGCGTCGCTCAGGATGGCAGGCCAGTCGATGACTTCACAATCGGTGAGCGAAGCAATCCGGGCACGAATCAGGTCAGCCAGTACCTGACACGCGATTTCACTGGCGCGATCGCCCGTTCCCGCACGCGAATTCGTGACGCCGTCTGCGACAATTGTGAGCCATACAAGTCGACCGCAAACCGTTTCCACGCTGACAACAACCCGATCCTGATTGACAGACCCCAATACATGTTTGGCGCGACCGATGTCCGTTTTCCATCCGATGTCATACCCGCTTGAACTGTCAACACCACCGGGCAGCAGTTTTTCCATCAGTCTGTCGGCGTTGATTTTATGGATTTCGATCGCGGCTGAGTCCTTGTCACGCAAATCAGATGATCCGCCAGGCTCCGCTCGCACTCCAGAATCGACCACCTTTGGCAACCGGTTGCGTGAACTGGTGCGAGTCGCTTCTTTCAGATCGTGCAACATTTCACCCGGTGTGGCGTAGCGCTGTCCTGCGTGAATCGAGAGCGCCCGATGAAGGACTGGCCAAATGCCAATCGGAAGGTCAGGCCGATAAACCCGAAGCGGAGGAATCTCGAATCCGAATTGCTCAAGACCGCCGCCGCCGAAGCCAGTTGGCCACAGACCGGCTAACCGGTACCAGGCGAACAAGGCCAGGTGATAGACATCGGTTTCCGGTCCGATCAAATCGTCCCGAAAGCGGCAGACTTCGGGCGGAGAATAGACCGGCGAAATGCGAGCAAATCGGGTGGGGCACTCTCGAAACGGGAAGAGACGCCAGTCCATGTTCGTGATCCGAACCTGCTCGTCCTTGATTTCGACCGCAGCGGGGTCGAATTCAAGCCAGACAAGTTCCCTGCTGTGCAGGCCCGTCATGGCCCGGTTCAGGATCTGGCATGTGGCAAGAGTCGCCTCGAAGAGATCATCGATGTGCACCGGATCGGATCCCGCGATGATCCGATGTCCAACGACTGCCGACGGGTTCCGCCAGACTTCGGCAGCAATCAACGCCCCGCCATTGCGTTGTATGATCTGTATCGGCGGCAAAACGTCCAGGTCGCACGCCTGTCGCAGGTTGATCTGCGGTTGCAATTCCGCCCAGAACCGGGGATGAACTCCGTGAACCCGTACCAGCTTCGCATCAACTTCGACTTCAAACGAAGGGTACGGGTCATCAGGCCACGACAGTCCAGCCGATTCATTGTTCCATTCAACACATTTCGTGACCGGGTCAGCCGGCGACTCCGACGCCTCGTGGTGCCCGGCTGACCCGGCTGTTGACGTCGGAATTTCGTACTGGCAGTGCTCGCAGAACGAGGTGTCGGTCGACAGTTTCAGACAGTGGGGACAAACGACGGTGATGGCAGCCGGGTCGAGCGACA
>JANXOO010000514.1 GCA_025353525.1 Schlesneria sp.
TTTTTTTGATGTGGCGGGTCAAAGCATAGGGATTTCATGTCGATTTGGGCTTCTTTTCGCGGTCATGCAGAACAGCGCGAGATGTTTCGTCGAACGATTCAGCGACGGCGATTGTCGCAGGCGTATCTATTTGTTGGACCACAAGGAATCGGCAAGCATCAGTTTGCACTCAGGCTGGCCCAATCTCTGCTTTGCCGCGAACCCGGCGCCGATTCGATTGACGCGTGCGGGCAATGTTCCGGATGCAAGCCCTTCCTCGCGAAGGCTCATCCCGACTTTTTGTCGATTGGGTGTCCGCCAGGCAAAAGGGAACTTCCGATTGAGCTGTTGGTTGGCCCCAACGAACGACGTGGACAAGAGGGATTGTGTCACGATTTGTCGGTCGCTCCCCTGCCCGGTTCGCGCAAGGTCGCGATCGTCGATGACGCCGATACGATGAACGAGACCAGCGCCAATTCGTTCCTTAAAACGCTCGAAGAACCACCCGATCGTGCGGTCATCTTCATGATCGCATCGAATCTGGATGCGTTACTCCCGACGATCAGATCGCGTTGCCAGTTGGTCCGGTTCTCACCGCTTTCCACGGACGAGATCGAAGCTCTGCTTGTCGAGCAGAATCTGGTGCAGTCGGCGGCAGACGCAAAATTCGCCGCAGGTCTGAGCGAAGGGAGTCTTTCCACCGCACAACAACTCCTTGAACCCGAACTGAGCTCGCTCAGAAGCCTGTTGTACGCACAACTCGCACTGCCTCAGTTCAGCGGATTGAGTCTTTCAAAGCAGCTGACGGAAGGAATCGTCAAAATCGCCGCAGAGACATCCGAGCAACGTCGCAACTGCCAGTGGATGATCCGATTTACGATCGAATTTTTTCGAGCCGCCTTGTGGAGGCTCAGCGGTGAATACATTGACGCCCAGGCAACAATCGCTGAAGTCGAGTCATTCGCGCAGCGGATCGCGTTGTTTCCCGACAGTTCCGAGTTACTCGGGACAGCCATCGAACGGACCGTCGACGCATCGATCCACATCGACCAGAGCGTCCCCGTGCCATTGACGCTCGACTCGTTATTTGACGACTTGTCACGCAAGTTCCGTATGCAGAGTTCCTCACGATAACCCGAAACGTCCTTTTCCACGTTGTGTTACCATTCTCCGCCCAATCGTTATTTTTGCCGTAAATCGCGACAAGTCTGAAATGAATTGCGAGGCCGCATCCTGGCCCTTGCATTCCACGACTTTCCAGGCTTGTGTCGGGTGACATTCGACATGACTTTGCTCTTGAGTGCCAATCGCTTTTAAGGATTTTCATGAATCCGATTAATTTTGCTCTTAAACGCCCAAAGTCAGTAATCGTTGTACTGATCGCGGTCGTACTGATCGGGTTAAGTGTTATTCGTCCGAAATCCGTCGATGCATGGCTTTCCGGTCGAGGGATCGATTTGCCTCTCAAGCGGATGGCCGTCGACATTTTCCCGGCACTCAATTTGCCTGTGATCTATGTCGCCCAACCGTACGGCGGCATGGACGCTGCCCAGATGGAGGGTTTGATCACAAACTATTACGAGTATCACTTTCTGTACATCAACGGCATTCACCATGTCGAGAGCCGTAACGTCCAGGGAATGGCGTTGATGAAACTGATTTTCCATCCTGAGACCAATATGTCCCAGGCCATTGCGGAAACCATTAATTACGTCAATCGGTCCCGAGCGTTCATGCCATCGGGGACGCTTCCGCCGTTCGTGATGCGGTTCGACACGGGAAGTGTGCCCGTTGGATATCTTGTCTTGTCCAGTGGCACAAAAACGATCGCTGAAATTCAGGATCAGGCACTTTTCAAAGTCCGGCCAATGTTTTCTTCATTGCCCGGTGTCTCTGCCCCACCG
>JANXOO010000320.1 GCA_025353525.1 Schlesneria sp.
AATATCTGGGTCGTCGAAAAGAAGACCGCCGCATAAGGCAGGCGCTTCAAGTCACCTGACGCGTAATGGCAGATGGGCGCGTCAGACAACGGGTGACACCATCGTGACAGGCATCACCGGGATGGCTGTCACTCTTCTTTAAGGCGTGAACGGCCACGCGCGTCAGCCGCATGACGGTGTCAATGTATTTTTGATTTGAATTCTCCTGCCACGATCGCGAAGTTGCTGAACGTTTTCTATCGTCGCCTCTCGGGCCGTTGAAATTTTGCTTCCTGAGGTTTTGGAACGTGTTGGTCTTGCCGTGTTTTTGGATCAGGTCTCGCGTTTTTGACCGGCTTGGCCTGTGCCTGATCTCCGGCCAGTGGACGGCGCGAGATTTCTTGCCAGTGGCGGATGTCGATTTCGTAGGGACCGTTCGGTTGCCCATAGTCGCCAAAATCGGTCAGGTATTTTTCGAGCCGTCGAATCTTTTGAGATGATTCCAGTTCACCCGGATGATCGTTCCCTGGTGCTCTTCCCCACACAATTCTCGAACCACCCCGTCCAATCAATTCAAGTGGAATATCATTCGAGTCGATCGATGAGTCTGTCGTTCGCGGCACTGAAATTGCCTCAACCTTCAGCGGTTTCCATTTTTCGCCCAGCAGACTGGCGAGCCGGGCTGCCGCAAGAATTGCAGGATCGTTCCAGATTTCGCCAGCTCGCCCATTCGGTTTTGAATCGGGGTTCCGAATGAGCGGATATCTGTTGGAATCGTTCGCAGAAAAATCGGCGGACGGCAAAATAACGCCGTTGATATCGATGGGAAGTCGTCCGTTTTGAACCTCGATCAGGGCGACGGGCGTGCGGTATTCCAGCTCGACAGAGATCGCTGCCGGAAACGACTTTCGTACGCGGATCACTCTTGCGATCCACGGATGTCGCTGAAACGCATCTGCCACTTTGGAATTCAGGTCGTCATCCAGAATCGAGAGTTCGCGAGGAACTTCCGTCAGCGCAGCCACTTGTTCGACAAGTTGTCCGGGAACGGGACTTTCTGGCTGGGGACTGATTTGAATCTGCGAAAAACTCATTCGATATTCAGGTCGAGCACCGAGCGCTGGAAGTTTCTGCGCGGCGTACGGCCAAAGTGCGCAGGTACCAGCCACCAGCGACATACGAACAAGCATGGCAGGGCGGAAAAACCATTCGACCAGCGGTGATCCACCCGCTGCCGAATCGGTTTTCGAGTTGTCACCGACCGTTTTGGCACCCCGACCCATAAGACTGTTACAATC
>JANXOO010000327.1 GCA_025353525.1 Schlesneria sp.
GTCCAGCATCCCGCGATCCTTCAGATCCTGCACGAGCGCCGCCGACGGACCTTCCGTGTCGCGGCATTGTACTTCGAGTTGCGAGAACAGATTGCCGTGTTGATCCCATCCAGCGTGCATCAACTGAATGAAACTGACGCCCCGTTCCAGCAGTCGTCGGGCAATCAGACAATTGTTGGCAAACGTCCCTTTGATCAGCGCGTCGGGACCATATCGTTCGATCGTCGATTTCGTCTCACCCGAGAAATCGACAAGATCCGGAACGCTCGACTGCATCCGGAACGCCATTTCATATTGAGAAATTCGAGTATCGATTTCCGGATCACCGTAGTCCGCCAAATGAGCGGCGTTCATTTCCGAAATCTCGTCGAGCAGCGCCCGGCGTGCTCGCTGGCTGACTCCCGGCGGATTCGCCAGGTAGGGAACAAGATCCCCGGTATTGCGAAAGCGGATCCCCTGAAATCGGCTGGGCAGAAAGCCATTCCCCCAGTAATAGTCGAAGAATAGCTGGCCGCATGTCCTGGCCCGGTCACTCGATGTCATAACGACAAATGTCGGCAGGTTGTCGGTCGTGCTTCCCAACCCGTAGGCCAGCCATGCTCCCATACTCGGGCGGCCTGGCACCTGCGATCCGGTCATGAACAGCGTCACACCGGGGGCGTGATTGACGGCTTCTGTATGCATGCTGCGAACAAGACAAATGTCATCGGCAAGGGCGCCGACGTTCGGCAGCATTTCGCTGAGCGAGATCCCGGAATTTCCGTACTTGCGGTGCGGCTTGATCGCGGGAACGCAGGGCCACTTCCCGTAACCGCTCGACATGGTCGACAGACGCGTCGATCCACGTACCGAATCCGGGATGTCTTTGCCCGCCATTTCACGCAACATCGGCTTGTCGTCGAAAAGATCGACGTGCGACGGACCTCCCCCCTGCCACAGGACCACCACGCGTTTTGCCTTCGGCGGATGATGCGGCAATCCTGGCAGACCCGGCGATCCGCCAGTTCTGTCAGAACCGGCCGCATTGGCGGAGTTCGTCCCCATCAACTTCGCGAGAGCCAGCATCCCCGCACCGCTGGCGGCGGAACCAAACAACTGACGCCGATTGACGCGCTGGATGTTCTCCATTTGCCAGGTGGTCATAAAATCCTGCATGATCGAATCCTTGGGCGACCGGCAGGAATGGAAATACTTTCTGAAAAACGGGGACTGGCTTCACGTCTTCCTGGTGCCTGTCCCCCTTTTTCAGCCGGTATTTTTTCCACTGTCGGTCGCCTTGTTGAGGTATGCTCTTGTGATATCCGCTCGAACGCTTCCCGGATCATTCGCGGGTCAGTGCTTCGTCAAAGTTCAGGATGCCCAAACAGACTGATGCCAGTGACGCCTGTTCAGCCGCGTCGAGCGACTCGTCCCGACTTGCGGTTCCGACACGTAGCAGGGCTTTGGCACTCGCTTCATCGGCCTTGTAAATTGCGAATTGACGCTCGAATGCACGGTGCAAGCGGGCGAGTTCAGGGGGATTTGGCGGACGACAGAGAACGCGACGGAACGCGATGGCCAGCCGTCCGTCGAGGTCAGTAGCCGCCTTGTAACTTCGTTCGGCCAGCACTCGAGCCGCTTCCACCCATGTCGGATCATTGAGTGTCGTCAAGGCATGCAAGGGAGAACTGGTGACGGCGAGCCGCACTCGACACGTTTGCCGGTTCGATGTATCGAACATATTCGCGGGATTGACGGTCCGCCGCCAGAACGTATAGAGGCTGCGTCGATACAGGTCGCGACCCGTCGACGCCGGATACGTGAAATCCCGCTCTTTTGTGATCGAAAGTGCTTCCCAGACAGCGTCCGGCTGGTAGGGATAAACGGGGGCTCCGCCGATCTGCGGATCGAGCAGTCCCGACGCAGAAAGTGCCCAGTCGCGCAGCACGGGCGATGGCATTCGCATTCGCGTTGCACGTCCGTAGAGCCGGTTTTCGATGTCTTGCGAGCGATGTTCGGCCGTCATGCGACTCGACTGCTGATAGACGGCGCTCATCACAATCAGCTTGTGCAACGTCTTGACGCTCCAGTTCCGTTCGCGAAATTCAACCGCCAACCAGTCGAGTAACGGTCCATGGATCGGGTATTCACTCTGCACGCCGAAATCTTCCGACGTTTTGACGATCCCTGTACCGAAGAAGTACTGCCAGGTCCTGTTGACCTGTACTCGAGCCGTCAGGGGGTGTTCGGGCGCGACCAGCCACTGCGCGAAACCGAGTCGGTTGGCTGCCGAACCTGCAGGGAGCGGCGGAAGAAATTGAGGAGTGTTGAACGACACTTTTTCAAGTGGATTGAGGTATTCGCCGCGATCAAGAATTTTCGTTTCTCGCGGGCTGGCGTCACTCATTACCATCACACGGGGGATCTGATCGGCGCGATAGTCTGCCAGTTGCCTGTTCAGGCCATCGAGTTTCGCCAGTGCAGGAAGCGATCCGACAAGGTTCGATCGGACCTTGTCGTCGAAATGCTTTCGCAGTCCCGGTTCTACCAGCTTCTTTTCGTCGTCGGATCGTTCGCCATCGGGCTTGCGCAAGATAGCAGCGGTGGCATCCGGTAGCCCCTTGCCTTCAAAAGGTTTTCCGTCAGCAAACAGACCGGCCTTCCAACCCTGAAACGCACCGTCTGTGGCCAGATCGGCACTCTCGCGGGACGTGGCGATCTGGCCTTCAAGCTCGGCAATCCGCGCGTTGTTGGCTTCGGTCGGCAGTTCGATGAAAGGAGCTGCGACGCGAATCCGTGACGAGAAATATTGTGGGGTGCCATTCTCGGGAACGCGATTAAAGGCGTCGAGCATTCCGTAGTAATCGCGACGACTGATCGGGTCATACTTGTGATCGTGACACTGAGCACACGCCATCGTCAGTCCGAGCCATGTTGTCGCAGTCGTATCAATGCGGTCGAAGAGATTGACGAATCGCTGCTCTTCGGCGATCGCGCCCCCTTCTCCGTTCAGAAGATGATTGCGGTTGAACCCGCTCGCAATCTTCTGATCGATCGTCGCATCGGGGAGCAAATCCCCCGCCAGTTGCCAGATCGTGAACTTGTCAAATGGCAGGTCTTCGTTGATCGCTTTGACGACCCAGTCGCGCCAGATCCACTGCCACGTATCGCCATCCTGTTGAAACCCGTTACTGTCGGCGTACCTGGCGGCATCGAGCCACGGCAGCGCCATTCGCTCTCCATAATGACGGCTCGCCAATAACCGATCGACCACGTGCTCGTAAGCCGCATCACTCGTGTCATTCAGAAACGCGTCGACTTCTTCCGGAGTCGGCGGAAGGCCGGTCAGATCGACCGATAGTCGTTTGATCAACGTGATCCGATCTGCCGAAGGAGACGGCTGCAGTCCCATAGATTCGAGCTTTGCCAGTACGAACCGATCAATCGGTGTTCGGCACCAGTCAACCCGTTTTACGGCGGGTTCCGCAGGACGCAGCGGTGCAACAAAGGCCCAGTGCGAAGCGTAATCGGCTCCTTCAGAAATCCATCGTTCCAGAAGCTTTTTTTGTTCGGGCGTGAGCCTTCGGTTCGATTTGGGCGGCGGCATCTGTTCGTCGGGACTGGCGGAATTGATCCGTACGACAAGCGAACTTGCGGCGGTATCGTGCGGAACGATTGCTTTCAGCCGGATTGCCGATTCGCGGAGGTCGAGTCGCAATTCGGCTTGCAACTTGTTGACATCCTGGCCGTGACAGTAAAAGCAGTTTTCCGCCAGAATCGGACGGATGTCGCGGTTAAAATCAACGTTTTCGGATTCCGCTCGCGCAGTCACCGCCAAAACGGCCACCGTCACAAACGCGATGACGAATTGCCCGGCAAAATCGCGACATATCGGCTCGAAAGCTGGTATTTTCAAGTCTCCAAAACAGGCACACATAGCAGTTCCAGGGCGGAGGATGGAAGGAGAAACCGACCCCGAACGGCGAAACTTTCGCAGCGGTGATATTACGCCTGCCGACGATCATTCGCCAGTTGAAAACCGCACTCGATCTGCCATTATGATTCGCAGTTGGCCTGCGTCCGGGGCGCGAGTCAGGATCACTTTGGGAAATGAGGGGCACGTCATGGCGTACGATGAAACGTTAGCCAGTCGCATTCGTGATACTTTGGCTCACAAACGAAACATCGAATCGAAAAAAATGTTCGGCGGCATCGGCTTCTTGCTGAACGGCAATATCCTTGTCGGCGTCTGGAAGGACTCACTCATTGTTCGGCTTGGTCCCGTTGCGGGCGATGCCGCATTGCGTGAACCGCACGTCAGGAACTTCGACATCACCGGCAAGCCGATGAAGGGCTGGGCAATGGTCGAGCCCGAGGGAGTCGCGGACGACGATCAGTTGCAGGACTGGATCGGGCGTGCGACAGCGTTTGTGAAGAACCTGCCGAAGAAGTGAACGAGAAAGATGACGGCAAGGAAACTTGTGAATCGCCCGATGATGACTCACCCGATTCACATCCCGTTTATCACCACGAGAACTGTACGCCGCCTGAACCGATGATCGCGGTGAAACCGGTTGAGGTTTGTGTATCGACCGAGCCGTACAAGCTGAGATTCTCGCTCAGCCAGGCAGTAGCGCCCAGCGAGAACATTCCGAAGTTGCGACCAGTATGGTTGCCGCCCGTTACGAACTGGGCCGTCGGTGCTCCTGAAAATGACGATGTCACCACTTGCGTGCCATCGCCCCATTCGTGCTGGAACCGGGCGACTGCCGTAGGCATAATCAGGATGCCGCGCCATGACGTTTCGGTCGACACGCGTGCTCCAACGCCGTTACGAAAGCTGTTGACCGATTTCGATCCGGTTGTCAGATCCAGTGCTCCTGCACCCGATTCCGAATAGCCGCGCTGATCGAGGTAGATGTATTGAATTCCCATGAACGGCTGCAATCGAATATCGTCGAAGTCGAAGGTCGATCCCGCTTCAGTATAGTGAGCCCACTGCGCTCCGGAACTCTTTCCGGTTGCTGTTTGACGCAGGGTCCCGAAATTGATCGGACGCGACACGCTGTACGAATTGCTGGTGAATGTGTCGACGTTGGACAGATACATCGCATCCTGATTCTTCAATTCGTAGAGTCCGACCTGATAGCCATTGATTTGGGCACTCGAACTGTCGAGCCGATTGTTAACGCTTGTCCCCGCATAACCACCAAGGACACCGACCATGGTCGTTTCATCCAGCCAGCGTTCGACACCGAACAGCGTTCCTCCCAGCCGATAGTTGGTTCCGCCTGCATTTCCGTCACCGGCAACATTGCCGCCAAGTCCGTAACCTTGCCCCCATGATGTCCACGAAAGAGATTGCGGATTCGACGCGGGTTTGGAAGGGTTGCCGCCCTGGCTCGACGCAAGCCGAATATCGCCGTTGCGCGACACCGAGGCGACCGAAGGAATTCCCGGTCCGAACAATCCTGCCAGGCGGTTGCTTAACAACTGCATCTGCGTCGTCGTCGTCTGTCGCTGAATCGTCCCGAGACTCGGGTAGATATCGCCCGACAACTGATTCAAGGCGTTGGCGAACGGGCCGCTGGTCAATGTCGTCAACTGTGTGATTGCGCTCGCATAGGCGCCGGTCGCCGAACCGCTCGTTTGATCGAATACCCTGGCAACTTCCCTCTGATTGCCGGTTTTTGCCGACGGAAACAGATCTGAATTCACCGTTAATTGCAAACTGTTGGCACTGTATTGCTCAGTGAAGATGACATTCTGATTGATCGATGATGTCAGTATAGACGAATAGCGACCGCTTAATCCGCCCGCTGCGTCGAGAATGTCGTATTTCGTTCCTGCATTGAACGTCCCGGTGCCTGGTACGATGTTGAGCGTCGTACCGTTTTGAATCGTGGCGGTCCCGGAAGCCGCGATTCGATCGTTGCCCGTCGGGCTCACGTCAACCATATAGGTGCTGCCCGTCGACTGCGTGAAATTGCCGTTAATCGTCATCGAATTGACCACGAGACCCGGGGTGCCAAGGATCTGTTGTTGAGCCTGGTTTGCGGGCGCACCGCCAGGATTGATCGTTCCACCAGCATTCACGATCAAATTCCCGATTGACCCCGAACCCGTCAATACTCCGCCCGCATTGACGTTGATGTTGCCAACGATCGATCCGGTCACGTTCAACAAGCTGCCGTTGTCGATCACGGTACCGCCGGTATAGCTGTTCGCACCCGAGAATGTGATCGGTCCGACACCGCCAATTTCCACGCCGCCCGCCCCGGAGATCTGGCCTCCAAATGTCCCTGCCGTTGTCTGGTTGAATTTCACCAGTCCGGAATCGGCAATCATTCCTTGCAAGCTGTGAGAGGTTCCGATCAGCGTGCTGCCGCTATCGACCGTCGTTCCGCCTGCATAATTGTTGGTACCAGAGAACGTGACAGGACCCGCCCCGCTGATCTCGACACCACCCGTTCCTGACAGGTTTCCGGAATAGGTTCCTGCCGCCGTTTGACTGAACTGTACGGTTCCGCTGTTTACAATCGCCCCCTGCAGACCGCCGGTCGATCCGATCAGTGTGCTGCCGGAATCGACCCATGTGCCTCCAGTGTATGTATTCAAACCCGAGAGCGTCACAGGACCCGATCCCGAGATCTCAACGCCGCCTGCGCCTGACAGAATTCCTGCATAAGTACCGGCGGCAATCTGGTTGAACTGGACCGCACCGTTATTGGCGATGTCGCCCCGTAAATTGCTGGTCGATCCAATCAGCCAACTGCCGCTGTCGACCGTCGTCCCGCCGGTAAAGCTGTTCGAACCCGAGAATGTCATCGCAGAACCGGTCACGATTTCGACACTGCCCGTTCCGGACATGTCACCAGCGTATGTTTCTGAATAAATTGGAGTGTTGGATTGCGGTTGACCGGGGATTACGATTCCGGGCGTGAAGACCGGGCCGGATGCGCCAGGGGTAAACTTCACAAGCCCGTTATTCGTGATGGCACCCTGCACTGCATTCGTATTGCCAACCAGTGACCCCCCTGCGTCGACCGTCGTTCCTCCCGTGTAATTGTTGGCACCGGAAAAGGTCACGGGCCCGCTGATTTCAACGCTGCCTGATCCCGAGAGATTTCCCGCATACATACCACTGGGGTTCTGTCGGAATTGCAGGGCTCCGTTATTGACGATCGCACCTTGCAGGCTGGTGGTCGAACCGATCACGCCACTGCCGCTGTCGATTGTAGTACCGCCGGTGTAAGTGTTGGCACCAGAAAGCAGAATCGTTCCG
>JANXOO010000378.1 GCA_025353525.1 Schlesneria sp.
GAACTACACATGCCCTACGTGACTTCCGTCGAACGAATCGCCGAAGAACGAGGTCTCGAACGAGGGCTTGAGCAGGGTCTCGAACGAGGGAGTTCGATCATCTTGTTACGCATTCTGGCGAAGATCTGTGGTCAGCTGCCAGACGAAGTCCTTGAAGGGGTTCGAAAGTTGTCGATTGAGGATCGCGAGATTCTCGGCGAAGCGTCGATCGGCTTTCGTTCCATAGAAGAACTCAGAACTTGGCTGACGGCGGCGACTCATTGGGTGAAGTCTCATCCTTGCCGCGTCAGTTCTGCCATCAGTACCCCTGCAGCGACCGAGACATTCAGCGAGGGAACTGTACCTCGCGAGGTCAGCTTGCAGACCTGATCGCATTTGTCGAGCGACAGGCGGCGCAGCCCGAGTTCCTCATTCCCGAGTATCAGCAGCCACGGGCGATCACGTGGTATCTCGCGAACATCTTGCTCGGCATGCTCGGACGAACCGAGTAACCAGACTCCGGCCTTTTTCGCGACGTCCATCGCCCGTGCAAGGTTCGATGGTTCTCCGAACGGTACGTACTCCAGACCGCCCGCCGCCACATCGTATACGGTCGCGGTGAGCGGTGCCGAACGGTCCCGCGTCATCACGATCCCTCTGATCCCGAAAAAGGATGCCGTCCGAAAGATAGCTCCGACATTGTGCGGGTCCTGAAGGCAATCGAGTGCCAGCCACAGGCCGGGGTTCGATTCGGCATCGGCGAACAATTCTTCGATCAGCAGTCCGTTCCGTTCGCGGACTATCGCCTGAGCCGCACCCGTCCGCTCGAACTTGTTACCGGAATCCGGTCGTCGCGGTTCTTCCGCCAGATTTGTTCGAATCGGGATATCGTGCGTTCTGGCGAGTTCGACAACGTCTGCCCAGACGGGTGACGGCTTCCCCGCTGGTAATCGTACGTCGACAACGTCACCCGGACGGGTTTGCAGTGCCGCGAGGACACTGTGCGGATTCTTGAGGATCAATGACATTCGAATTCCTTATCGGATCGCAACGGCCAGGGACCGTTGCGTGATTCGTAGCGGGCGCAAGATTTCCTGGCGATTTTGAGTTCTTAAAAAGTTGCCTCTGCAATATCGGGACGAATGCAATATCGAAGGCAGGCTAAAGCCTGAATTCCAACTGTCTTTGCCTGAGCACTTCGTAGAACAGGATCCCTGCCGAGACGGCTGCGTTCAATGAACTGACGTGGCCGAGAACCGGAATTTGGACAAATTGAGTACAAAGTGCTTCGAGTGCCGGTTGAATGCCGCGTCCTTCGTTCCCGATCAGCAACACTGTCGGCTGACGGAAATCCGTTTTGAAGACCGATTGGCGGGCCCGGTCTGACCCACCGACAATTTGAAACCCGCGTTCCGCCAATTCGGCGACTGTCGTTGCCAACTGTTCCGACTGCGCGATCGGCACGTAATTGACAGCACCCGCTGAACTGCGTGCGACGAGGCTGTTGACCTGCGCCTGCTCCCGTGTGCCGACGATTACTCCGTCGATTCCGAGAACTTCCGCGGACCTGATAATCGCTCCGAAATTATATGGATCATGGACGCGGTCGAGAATTACGAGTACCGGATCGGGTGGCAGGCCGACCAGCAGTTCATCCACACGGCGATACGGGAAAGGAGGCATTCGTGCGGCCAATCCCTGATGCTCGTCCGATCGGCACTTTTTATGAATGTCGTCGTCGCAAACAGCAACGTGGTCGATGTGACGTTCGGTGGCCAGTGAAATCACTTCGTTACGGATATCTTCGTCACACCGATCGCTGTGAAGCAGTTCCAGCATCGGCCATCGTCCCGCGCGCAGCGTCTCGATGACTGCATTGCGGCCCCAGATCCAGCAGCGATTGTGGTTCGACATAATGCCAGGCGCGGCCATTTTTTTTCAAACTATGAATTCGGGAACGGGTTCATTCAGGAACTTGTACGAAACAGGGCGGGACGGAACCCGATTGCGAACGTAGCAATACAAATTGCGATGACACATGCCATACACGCTCCTGCCAACGGGTGAATGTTCCACAGGTTCCAGACAAAGACACCGAGGATCATCGCCATCATCAAACTGAAGCCGGCCATGAACTGCCAGGCCATCATTTGTTCGACGAACAGGAGCGCCAGTGCGGCGATCAGAAGGGCTTTGGAAAACGGCGTTCCTGTCGAGTGCGCGCGGACCGATCCGGTCCCTTCGGCGGACGATTCTTCCCACTCGGTCAGAAATCGAAAATCGGTACCGGGAAGAATCTCTGTCCGCAGATCCTCGACGCCAAGTGCTGTCAAATCACTTTCGACGGGGTCGACGTTGACCGCGAACCATTCAGTCCGATTGGCGGGCGGTCCCAGGATCACCCCGTGAAAGCCACTCGTTGTCGTCGGTTCGGAAATGAGTGACCGGCCTTCGGCTGCCGGTGGCATCGGTCTTGAATCGCCGTTGGGGAACTGGTGGACGGCCGACGTATCGGCGGCTCGCAATCCGACGTGACTTTGCAGCGGTTGACCGACCAACACATCGCGGTCCTTCCAGCGACCGGCGATTGAATAGTTCACTGTTTCGTGAATCAGCGGAATCAGCGTGTGACCCCATACCGCCCAAGTGCTCCACTCGCGATCAACAGAAGTCGCAATCAGGATCACTCGACCCTTACCTGAAGGCGCTTCGACGATTGCAGGGTCGCCTGAACCGAACCGCAAAGCGACGTTTGCTCCGCGATTGTCGTCGGGGTGCACCTGGATATAAACGAATGTTTTCGTCAGTTCCAGACCTGCTCCTGTATTGCCTTGAAATGGTCGAACGATTGGATGGCTGAAATCCCCCGCATCGAATTCGAATGAGACCTCTTTCTTTTTCGCGTCGCCGATGCGCTGGCCCAGGGTGCAGGGAAGCAAAGGCTGCTTTTCGCGATGCAGGATCCGGTTATAGTTTTCCGGCTGAACCTGATCCCCAAGACAGAAAACAACGGCTCCTCCGGCATCGAGATAGCTTCGCAGCACTTCGGCCTCGCGTTCCGTGAACAGAGCGACGTTGCAGACAAACACGCAATCGAAACGACTCAGATCTGTACCAAGCAATTCACTTTCGCGAATCACTGTCGGACGCATCGGGCTGGCAAATGCACGATTCGGCAAGTCGGGCGAAAGTGCGAGCTTCAGAAAATCGGTCGCATTCCCCATCGGCTCGCCCGATGGCTTTCCGTTGACGAGGAGCACCTGCAGTTCATCGCGGACGGGAATCGAAAG
>JANXOO010000519.1 GCA_025353525.1 Schlesneria sp.
CGGATCATGATCGGCTGCGACAAATTCTGTACCTATTGCGTTGTCCCGATGACGCGAGGTCCTGAGCAAAGTCGGCCGCCGCGAGACATTTTGCGAGAAGTCAGGATACTCGCGGACCAGGGTGTGAAGGAAGTGACCCTGCTTGGCCAGACTGTCAACAGTTACAAAGTGATTCAGGACGGCAAGCTGTACAGGCTGTCCGATTTGCTGGAAACAATTCACGATGTCGACGGGATTCTGCGGTTGAAGTTCGTCACTAATTTTCCAAAGGATATGTCTGACGACTTGTTGCAGGCGGTGCGTGATCTGCCGAAATGTGCTCACTACCTGCACGTTCCGGCGCAGTCAGGCTGCAACGAAGTGCTCAAACGGATGAAACGCGGGTACACCGTGGAAGACTATCGCGAGATGTTCGGTCGGATTCGCTCCACTCTTCCGAATGCCGCCGTGTCGAGCGACTTTATTGTGGGTTTCTGTGGTGAGACAGACCATGCCCATCAAAAGAGCCTGGATCTGATCCGCGAATTCCGCTTTAAGAACAGCTTTATTTTCAAATACAGTCCGCGACCGGGAACCAAAGCCGACGATCTGCTGCCCGACGATATCCCGGAAGAAGTGAAGAAACAGCGAAACCAGGACATGCTGTCGCTGCAAAACAGGATCAGCGCCGAAGATAACGCGGCATTTATCGGTCGTGAAGTCGAGGTACTGGTTGAGGGCCCCAGCAAAAGCGAAGTGAAACGAGGTGACGCATCAGCAACAGACCGACCGATTCAATTGACCGGTCGAACACGATGCGACCGGATCGTCGTTTTCAACGGAAATCCGCGGTTGGCCGGAACATTGACAACGATCTCGGTCGAAGACTGCACGCCAACAACGCTGATGGGAAACATTGTCACACAAGAAATCCGGCACGGCTCGTCGCCGTTGTTACCAATTCTGGTGTGAGAAAAATAGCCCCTGTGAAAATAAGTCCGGAGTAAAACCCCCGGCGCGACTGAATTCAGGCGGATAGAATCTGTCATGCCTGCCAACCCGGGCTTGTCCGATCCGCCTACTGTTCGCTCCAGTTGTTGATATCGTCTCCGGCGCCGTCTTCATTTTGCTTGTTGGCGCCTGATGACCAGATTGCGGGCCTGTCTGCATTTGATGCTTTACTGTTCGGGTATTCGTAGTTCAGCGGCTGGTTCCAGGCATCCTTGGGGATTTTCTCAAGCGCCGCAGCCAAGGGCTTTCCGTCCGGCCCCTGTCCGCCGCTCATCATGGAATTGATGTCGCGGGCAAATTCCCCTTCGTGAGTGGCCGCGTACTGTTTGGCGGCCTGCTCAAACCCGTTGATATTGACTTTTGTCTGCCGGACCATGGCCACTTTTTGCTGGCCGATCAGGTTCGGAATCACCATTGCCGCGATGACGCCAAGAATCGCCAGTACGAGTAAAACTTCTGTCAGCGTAAACCCGCGGCGAAAACCCGATGTGATTCGATTATTGATTTTTGAGCGACGTTTCATGATTGCTTTCTTCCGAAAAAGATCTCTTCGTTGTCGACATACTATTCGCCGACATTCTATCCAAAATTGCCTGAACGGGGAATGAGTCTTGCCCCGTACATGAGTTTGCGCTCCCGTTGCTGAACGCACAATCCGACGATCCGCCTGTTCAGATTGAATTCAGGTTTTCAGGCGACCTGCAGTGAAAAAAATGACCGGCTGAAAAAGTGGGACAGGCACCAGGAA
>JANXOO010000525.1 GCA_025353525.1 Schlesneria sp.
TCCTGAACGACCCCCGTTCGATGATGCGACTGGCAGCCTACCTCGCAAACTTCGAACGATACGACCGGGCTCTAGAGCTCTATCGACAGGCTGCGGCACTGGATCCTTCTCGGCCTGAACCGTATGTCCTGGCACTCGAACTTGCTGTTCGTGCAAAGAATTACCGGGCCGTCGTCTGGTCGGCACCTGAAGTCCTGGCCTATTCGTGGGGCAAGGAACGCGAACGACTGAACCGGCTGGCGGAAAACGCGGCGGCAGAAGCAGAAACGGCGTTATTGAAGAGCGGCGACGTCGCGCGAGCGTTCGAGTTGAAGATGGAAATGCAGAAGGCACGGCGGCTGGATCTTTCCATTCGGCTGGAATGGAGCGGCAAGGGCGATCTGGATCTGCAAATCAGGGAACCAGGCGGCACGACATGTTCAACAATACAGCCGATGACAGCCTCCGGAGGGATTTTTCTTCACGACGGCTTCGGCCCGATCCAGGACCATTGCTACGAAGAATACATTTGTCCCCGGGGTCTGTCGGGCGACTATTGGGTCGTCATCAGGCACGTGTCCGGTGAGATTGTCGGCAAGCGGGCACGATTGACAATTATTCGGGATCGGGGAACGGACGTTGAAGATTCCGTGACCGAAACCATTTTTCTCGGCCCAACCGATCAAACGGTCCGACTGTCACTTAGTGGTGGACGGCGAATGCTGGCAAATGCCGAACGGCAGGACCGCGAACTGAAAGTCGGTGCGAATCGCCGTGTTCAACAATCACCGCTGGCACAACTGGGCCAGGGGGCTGGTGGCGGAGTCGGACAGGTCGGACAACGTGCCTCAGGTGTCGGCTTTACTCCGATCATTTCCGTCATCAACGAAGGAGTGCGGATGAGTGCATTGGCAACCGTCTCCGGAGATCGCCGCTACGTCCGAATCAGTGTTGTGCCGACGTTCACATCGATCACAGATGTCTTCACGTTCAGCTTCCAGAATTAGTCGACGGGCGGAATTGCGACCGTCGCGGGGTCCGGAGTCCGGCGGATTTTGAAAATGTTTGGATTTTGGAAGTGGAAACTTTATGCCATCCAAGCGGTTTTTCGGCCCAACGGGCCATGGGTTCCTATAGCCAGCCCATCGGGCTGGGTATCGGCCCGTTCCAATCTCAAAAGGTCTAACGGACCGGCCATTTCGCTTAAAAGCTGGCAAATGCCGAAATCGATGTTAAAGTTCTTTTCAGAATCACCGAGAACCGAATGGCCGACCCGTTGGGCCTGATGTGTGTTGTGGGTGCCTTGACCCAGTCCGATGGGCTCGGCTATTGGAATGACTGGGCCCTTGGGCCGAAAGTCAGGACCAACCACGTTGTCGATGACAGCCGTTTGGCTCGATCACCATCCCGACAAATTTAGAAATAGCCCTCCGGATTCAACGCGTGTCGCCGCCCGTTGACTGTGGCGGAGTTACGACTTCGCCGCGAGCGACTTGCTTGCGATGACTTTGTCGAGTTCTTCCTTCAGTCGCGGCAGGATCGCGTCGTAGGGGAAAGCTCCCAGTTCCAGCGACCCCTTTTTCAGATTGACGAAATTCGGACCACACCACAGGCCGAGGTCAGCATCATCGGTTTCGCCGGGACCGTTCACGCGGCAGCCCATGACGGCGAT
>JANXOO010000536.1 GCA_025353525.1 Schlesneria sp.
AGAGGGTAAATCCGTTTCGGGTTTGCTGTGTTTCGCCGAGTATCCAATCCTTGCAACGACTGGCCTTTAACAGTGAGTCTCCGTAACAAATCTCGCCCGATCACTTTTTCATGTCAACCACAGGTTTTCATCACCCTGGGAGTCTACCACAATACGTCGTCGTTCGGGGTATTTAACGCGAGGGCGCAAAGAGGCAAGGACGCGAAGGAAGAGTGAAACTTAACGGACCTCGAGTTGTATTCGATGTCGACTCCGTTCAGGCGGTTCGAGCAACTCGCGTCAGCATCGACGTGGCGTCCGGATCGTTATCGATTTCTTCTCGTTCGGGATTCCAGCGGATTGTGCGACCAAGGCGGATCGCGATGTTTGCCAGGTGGCAGGCGCTGGCCGAACGATGCTGGCTGACCACATCTGAAATCGGCGTTTGACCCGACAAAATGCAATCGAAGAAATTGAGGACATGCGACACATTATAGCTGCTGAAGATCGAGGTTCGGCGATGTCCTTGTCGAGCGGCTTCCGGCGGTAGCGGGTTTTTGGCCAGGTCTTCGACAGGCTTTCCCGTAAATCTCTTGCGATTCACATAGATTCGTCCCTCGTCGCCCTCGAAAAGGATTCCGCTGTCGGCAGGGTTCGGGCGAACCCGAACCGTCACACCATTCGCGTACTTCATCTCGACATCGAACTGAACGGGAATCGTGTATCCGTTTTCGATGCGAGGCAAATTCGCTTCGGCAGAGATTTCGACAGGGCCCGAATTGTCCATCGACATTGCCCACTGCGCAATGTCGACATTGTGTGCTCCCCAATCCGTCATCGACCCGCCGCTATAGTCGTACCAGCCGCGAAAGCCGCTGAATCGTTCGTCGCAAAAGTCCGCCGCAGGAGCGGGACCGAGCCAACGGTCCCAGTCGAGTGACTGCGGGATCGGCTGAACGGGAAACGGTCCCCCGGCCCGATTCACCGGAACGGAAATTTCGATGCGGTTCAGTTTTCCCAGCCGTCCATGCCGGACAAGTTCGCAGGCGCGTTGAAACTGGCTGAAACTGCGCTGCTGGGTTCCGACTTGAAATGTACGACCGCTCGAGCGCACGGCTTCGATCAGTTGTTGCCCTTCGCCGATCGTCAGTGTCATCGGCTTTTCGCAGTAAACATGTTTTCCGGCACGCAATGCTTCAATTGCGCATTGAGTGTGCCAGTGA
>JANXOO010000576.1 GCA_025353525.1 Schlesneria sp.
ATCGACGCGACGGCGGCGGCCGGGACAACGGCAGCTGGCGAAGCCGTCGTCGAAACGGCATCAGGCGCTCTGGGACAAGTCAAAGCCTGGTTGCTGAATTTGCACCAGAAATTCAAAGCGAAACGGGAAGAATGGTTGACCGAAAAACTGACGGAGCATTTGCTGGGCGATCTTCTGGCCGAACTGCAAACAGGAGCATCGATTCCGGAATCTTCCGAATACCAGGCAGTTGTCGAGCTGGTGAGTCAGTTTGAAATCCGGTTGACCGCAGCCGCCCCGAATGGCAAATCATCATGAATCGAGACCGACGCCAACCCGGACCGAACACACGCCTTTTTACGGCTGCGTTCTGCCCCAGTTGCCAATTTTCATTCGTGCCCGAACGCCCTGTCGGGCAATGTCCGGCGTGCGGCAGTTCACTCGATGTCTCAGCGAGTGGAACGTGCGAAACACGAATGCACCAGCCGGTCGATTCGGTCGGCAAGCCGGTTGCCGTTGGTCCCAAAGCGTCACAGGCGATCGAAGTTGACGAACTCATCGGACAAAAACTGGGCGTCTACGATTGCGATGCGCTGTTGGGAGCGGGCGCGATGGGGCGGGTTTACCTCGCGCGACATCGCGATCTTCAGCGAAAATGCGCACTCAAGATATTGCCCCCTGCGATGGCATCAAGCGACCCTGCCTATGTAGATCGGTTCATGAACGAAGGACGTGCCGCCGCGGCGCTGAATCATCCGAATATTGTCACGATCCATGCGATCGGGGAAGAACGAGGCTACCATTTTCTCGAAATGGAATTTGTGGCGGGCCGATCGCTCAGAGACCTGGTTGAGGACGAAGGTCCGCAAACACCGGTGCGGGCGACAGCGTTGACGTTGAGAATTGCCGAGGGCCTGGCGGCGGCTCATTCGGCAGGGATCCTGCATCGCGACCTGAAGCCTGACAATGTCATGCTGACGCACCAGGGTGTTCCCAAAATCGCCGATTTTGGTCTGGCAAAACGGGTTGTGATTAATCCGGACGCAGAACGTGTTCTGGAATTCGTCGGAACGCCCGGGTTTATGGCGCCTGAACTGTTTGAACATCATCCCGCGACCGCGGCGAGTGATGTGTATGCACTGGGGGTTTGCTACTTCTACCTGCTGACCGGCGAATTGCCGTTTCGGAATGACAGCCTGTCTGAGCTGATTCAAGAGATCATTCACAACCCGCTGCCAGGCTTTCGGTCGTTCAAGAGATCGATCCCGATGGAAATGGCCGAGTGTGCGACGATGTTACTGGCAAAAGCCCCCGAAAATCGTCCGCGATCGGGTGTCGAAGCCGTACAACTGCTACAAGCGATACTTGGGCAGGTCGAAGATATTGAAAGTTTGCTCCAGAAAGCCTTCGCGAATCACCGTGAAATTCGCTGGAGACGGGAAGGTCATCGCTATCGGATTGATCTGACCTTTTCCGGAGGGCGGCGGCAGACCGCTTTTGTCGAACCGAGCGAACATGCGGCGGCGGATCGGCTGTTGAAGATCTCCAGCGTGTGTTGTCCGGCACTTTCGGTTTATTTTGAACCGGCCTTGAGGCTGAACTCCGAAATCCTGCACGGAGCGTTGGCGATTGCCGAAATCGACAATAAGGCCGTGTTTGTGATGGTCGACAATTACCCGTTGTCGACGGTCGATCCCGAAGAAATCCGCAGAAGTGTCCTGGAAGTGGCTCATCGCGCGGATGCCATCGAGAAACTGCTGACGGGCCTCGATTTGAATTAGTGTCATTTTCGAACCGGTTTTCAGTTTTTGGCTTGTGAAACCCTCTTGACCACGGTTGAGACAGACTCGTATCGTCAGGGATTCTCACAAGCGGAATGCAGAAATGTTTCCGCGTCAGAAGCAGATTGTTTTCGGCAGGATTCCGCTACTATGAGACTCATCGTAACCCGCTTTATCTGTTTCGCCGGACTGATCGCTGCACTCCAGACAGTGACATCAACACGGGCTTTTGCGCAATCGCTACGAGGTGGCGAGATTCGGCTGGCCGCGATCGCGTCGGGGGAAGAGCGGAAATCACAGGGCGATTTGTGGGTTCTGGATGTCTATTTCAAGCCGATGCGCATGATTCCGGTCGAATTAACCGACCCGAAGACGAAAGAAAAGAAGCTGGAATACGTCTGGTACATCGTTTACCGCGGATTCAATCACAAATTTGAAGACCTGGGAACGGACAACACTCCCGTTAATGACTTTGACCCACCGGTTGCCCCTCAGCAATTCATTCCCGAGTTTACACTCGTCGTGTCCGACAACGACAAACACGAGGTTTTTTCCGATCAGGTAATCCCCGAAGCACTTGAGGCCATCAACAAACGCGAAAAGGGACATTACAAGAGCGCCGTCAGCATTGTCGGGCCGATCCCTGAAGCGACACAGGCCGGGAGCGGAGGCGAAGTCGCGATTGAAGGGGTGGCCATGTGGCGCGGAATTGATCCCGATGCTGACCGCTATTCGGTCTTTATGACCGGCTTTTCAAACAGTATTCGCAAAGTGAATGGCCCCGACGGAACGCCGATCGTTCAGACGAAAACGATCATGCAAAAATACTGGCGACGCGGCGATCGGTTCGATCAAAGCGAACAGGAGATTCTGCTGGACGGTGATACGCAATGGATTTATCGCTGAGGAACAGCTCAATCGCCTCGCAAAAAACGGCAAGAGACGCCACTTCCCGCCGTTCGAAGGGGTTGACGAAAACATCGCCTCCAAAGCCTGTACACATGATCTGGTAGTCAGTTTAAACTCTGACTACTAAATCGACGATTTGCTTTACATCGGCGAAAATGGCCACTATTGTCCCCCCACGTCAACGATGACGTTGCTCCACACTCAATGATTGAGATGAGCAACGCCCATCAGAACGGTTCGATTGTCTGGACGAGGCTCTTTTGTGTTCCTCGTTCAGGGGTCGAACGGCACCTGAAGGATTCGGGTGGGAGCTGAAAGAATGGATTCGCGTTATCAGTCGTTCGGTGGTTTGGACCTTTGCGTCAGCAAGGGTCGTTTCTTCAGCGTTTTGCGTCGGTCCGCCAAACAGGGGGGCGCGCTGCGCCCAGCGGAATTAACCGGCGAAGTGTAGGTTGATCGTCTTGCACAGGATGTGCGTAATCAAAAAGGGAATTTTAATGAAGTCGAAGCCCGTCATCGGAATCAATGGTGATTATCGACCTGCGAAAAAAGAAGGAGTGGCTCTGAGCTGGTTTAATACCGGCTATTACGACTCCATCACAGCCGCGGGGGGATTGCCAATGCTGATCCCCCCCTTTGGAAGTGACGAAGATTTGAAGCAATCGCTCGAAATGTGCGATGGCATCGTCCTGGCGGGTTGTTCGCTTGATCTTGATCCGATGCGATTGGGAATGGAACCGCACTCGCAAACCCGTCCGATGCCCGCCCGACGAGAGGACTTCGACCGCCGAATCACCAGATTTGCGGTTGAAATGCGGTTGCCGATTCTGGCAATCGGTTCCGGAATGCAGACGCTGAACGTCGTCTGCGGCGGAACCCTGATTCAACACATTCCCGAATCGGTTCCACGCGCACTGCATCACCGCGACCCTGTCGAAAAGCATAATCGACACATTATCGAGATCGTTGAAGGGACTCGCTGCTGGGACATTTATGGACCGGGCGAAATCCGCGTGAACAGCGAACATCACATGGGAGTAAACCGCCTGGCGAGTTGCTTCAAGGCGTCAGCGCATGCTCCTGATGGAGTCATCGAATGCTACGAATCGAACGACGCGGGATGGTTCTGCCTCGGTGTCCAATGGCATCCGGAAAGTGATACAGCCTCGGCGCTCGACATGCAGGTCTTCCAGGAATTTATGACAGCCGCCCACGGCGACGAGCCAACGATTCTCAAGATGCCACAACGAGCCGCAGCCTGAGCCGCTTTTGTGAATCGGCATTTTATTAACAACACCCCGGCATGTGATCGTGCCGGGGTGTTTTCGTATTTGCCATTCTTTCGCGAGGCAAGTCAGGGCTTTACTTCAACCGGCCAGCAAATATCATGCATTGAGATTCAGTCTCAATGTGAGCGTCATGGGCGGGGAGAGTTCCTTCAATGCGTCCTCGTTTCAATCCCTTGGTCAACGGTAAAAAGAGCGGGTTTACACTGATCGAGGTGTTGGTGGTCATCGCGATCATCGCGGAGCTCGTTGCCTTGCTGCTTTCTGCCGTAC
>JANXOO010000648.1 GCA_025353525.1 Schlesneria sp.
CCGAAGACTCCGACCCTGGCTATTCGAATCGCTGGCCCGTTGGGCCGAAATGCAACTCCCAATACGGTGTCGATTCACAGGATGTTGCGTTCTTGCGATCCCGACGAATTCAGAAACCGCCCGGCTGCTGCGCGAGTGGCAGCGACTGAAGCAAGCAGCATCACTTTTCGTCGTTAAAGACCACTCTTCAGCCGGTCGCGCGTGAAGACCACGCGGGATGAAACGTGACCTCCAATTCGGATCATTACTGTTTCACATAGGCTGCCGGGTCGATCAGGCCTGCGTCGGCGAACCCTTTGAGTCTTAATTGGCACGAATCGCAATGGCCGCAACTGTGGCCGCTCGTGTCAGGGTCATAGCAACTATGGGTCAACGAATAGTCGACTCCCAATTCCCTGCCACGAAGAATAATTGCAGCTTTGGAGAGTGACACCAGTGGCGCGTGAACTTTCCAGCACCCGTCTCCTTCGACCCCCGCCTTTGTCGCGAGATTTGCCAACGCCTGGAATGCTGCAATGAATTCAGGACGACAATCAGGATAACCACTGTAATCGACCGCGTTGACTCCGATAAAAAGGTCGGTCGCGCCGAGTACTTCCGCCCATCCGAGTGCGACGGAAAGGAAAATCGTGTTTCGGGCCGGGACATAAGTAATCGGAATGCCGCTCGTCATTTCCGATTCGGATCGGTCCTTGGGGACGGCGATGTTGTCGGTCAGGGCCGAGCCGCCGAACGAGCGAAGGTCCAAAGGGACCATAACGTGCTTTTTGACTCTGGCAGCAGCACAGACGCGCACAGCCGCTTCCAGTTCAAACCGGTGACGCTGACCATAATCGAAACTCAGGGCGTAGAGTTCAAATCCCTGTTTGGCAGCCATTGCCAAAATCGTAGCCGAATCGAGTCCACCGCTTACCAACACTACTGCTCGCCGAGGCGCCGCGACCATTTTCCACACTTCCCGCTTTCAGTACTGACATTGTAACCCGTCTTGACCTGATCTGCCGGGTTCTCATATACCCGGCCTGCAATCGGCATTCCCCGGACTGACCGCGACGGCGATCAAACACAGTTTTGCAGAATCTTCACGCTTAAATCAATCTCACGTCATGCGGGAAATCAATCTCACGTCATGCGGCAAATCGAACGCTATGTGATGATGGAGCTGCTCCGCACTTTTGGCGGGTTGATTACCATTTCCACACTGTTGCTGCTGTTTGTCGGGATTTTCAGCGAAACCAGAAAATTCAATCTGGGCATCCTGCAAATCCTGCAGATTATGCCTTACTTCGTTCCGAACATGCTTCCCTACACGATTCCCGCAACACTGCTGCTGACGGTGTGCGTCGTCTACGGGCGAATGGCAGGCGATAACGAAATCATCGCCATTCGGGCTGCGGGCGTCCACATCATACACCTCATCTGGCCGTCATTCTTTTTGGCAGCCCTGTTAAGCATTTTTGCCCTGGTCTTGACCGACCAGGGTATTCCATGGGCCTGCAACAACATCGAACGAATTATTGCGATGGCCATGGAAGATATTGTTCTCGATACGCTGAGAACCGAAAACCAGATCAACGACAAAAGTCACGGTATCACAATCAATGCGATGGAAGTCCGCGGGCGGAAGCTGATCGGCCCCACCATCAAATACTCGTCCCGCAACGGGGGTGAATCGCTGACAATGCAGGCTCAATCGGCGATTATCAGCTTCGATCTGCGACGCAGGCAGGTTTTGTTAACGCTGGAACAGATGCAGGGCAATTTGGGGAATAATCGCACGATCTACCTCGAAAACGACCGAATTCCCTATGAATTGCCTGGAAAAGCGTCGACGGCAGGGAATCGGGCCTTACGAACCAACGAAGTCCTGAAAAAACTTGGCGCGATGTACGATCAGCAGAAGGATGCGCGGCGGGGTCAAGCGATCGAAGCCGCCTTCGCGCTGTCGCGAGGCTGTTTCGACGATTTCCAGAGTCCCGCCTTTTGCCGTCATCAAGGGTCTTCAGATGCAGCCAGCAGTGAGATACGCGGACTGCGCACTGAGTACTACAACCGGTTTGCGATGTCGACCAGTTGTTTTTTCTTCGTGCTGTTGGGAAGTCCGTTCGCGATTCTGATGGCAAAAAAGCAGTTTTTGACGAGTTTTCTGTTTTGTTTTTTGCCGATTCTGACCGTCTATTACCCGATCGCGATGATGACGCAGAATATGTCCAAAAGCGGACAAGTCGACCCTGTTTGGGCTTTGTGGCTGGCCAACGGCACCTTGTTACTCGCGAGCGGATACTATTTTCGCAAGGTCTTCCGGAACTGAATTCCGCCTGGCGGCATCAGCAACCGAAGTTCGCGTGGGTTTAACAGGCCGAGCATCCGCCATCAGAAAGCGGTGTAGTGGAGCTGAAACGTGTCGGCAACGGGCTTGTTTGTCACATTCCCCTGATGCATGTTGATCGCGTTGGCAAAACCCGGGTCTGCGGTTGCCGCCCCCTTCAGCCCGAGTGTCGCCAGCCGCTGAACGTAGGGAAGTGTGACATTGCAAAGCGCATGAGTACTCGTGCGGCCCACCGCACCGGGCATGTTTGTCACACAATAGTGGACGATTCCGTCGACGACATAAGTCGGATTTGAATGGGTCGTTGGACGCGTCGTCTCGACACACCCCCCCTGATCGACGGCAACGTCGATGATGACCGCACCCGGTTTCATGATTTTCAGGTCGGCTCGCGTCACCAGTCGAGGAGCGCGCGCCCCTTCGACCAACACGGCGCCGATCACCAGATCTGCCAGTTGCAACTGTTCGCGAATGTTGTGACGATCGCTGAAGACGGTGTTCACATTCGGTGGCATGATGTCTTCGAGGTATCGCAGTCGATCGACGTTGACATCAAGGATCGCGACATCTGCCTGGAAGCCGGCTGCAATTCGCGCTGCGTTTTTGCCGACAACGCCGCCGCCGAGTATCGCAATATGGGCCGGAGCCACACCTGGGACCCCTGCAAGCAGAATCCCGCGTCCGAGTTGCGGTCGTTCGAGATACTTGGCACCCTCCTGAATACTCATCCGACCCGCAACTTCACTCATCGGGGTCAGGCACGGAAGATCACCTTTGGGGCCGCGAAGTGTCTCGTAAGCAATCGCAGTAATCCCGGTCGCCAGGACATTCCTTGTCAGATCTTCGCTGGCAGCGAAATGAAAATAGGTGAAAACCAGTTGTCCTGATCGAAGCATGGGCCATTCAGCGGCCTGAGGTTCCTTGACCTTGACGATCAGATCGGCCAGGGACCAGATCTCCGCAGCAGTCGGCACGATCCTCGCTCCGTTCGCCGCATACATGTCATCCGAAAGCCCGCTTCCCAGTCCGGCACCCGTCTCGATGAGCACTTCGTGTCCGGCACGAGTCAGTTCCTCGACGCCAACAGGCAACATGGCCACCCGGTATTCATCGGACTTGACCTCTCGCGGAACACCAATACGCATCATGTACCTCGTTCGGATTTATCAATGTTCTCAATCGTGAATGAAGTATCCATTGAACGTCGACTTCTATGGAGAACTCCGAATCATCTCGTGATATTCGGCATCCGGTAAAAGATCAAACGTATACAATCGCCGTCATTCAGCCTCGCCAGATCCAGGATTGTCTGTTCCGCCCTATCGATTTTGAGGACTGCCGGATGGACGAAGTCGCCAGATGCATGCGAGTGTGAGCATCACGCCGACTGTTCCGAGAATCGACGCGACAGACGAGACCGGAATCCCGAACAGCAGCGCGATACGCTCCAGTGGACCGTTTGTCACAACAGAACCGGTCACGTCACGCCGATCAGCGTCGGTCGGCTCGGCAACGCCACGCGGTCGACTCACAAGCGTTGCGGTAGCGAGAATTGGCGAAACTGTGGCGACGACATTCCTCGACTTAGACTCGCTTCGGTCCGTTGGCGAATTCGAGCGTTTGGCGGATCGATCACTACTGTACCGATCAAACAATGGGCCGGGTTCGTCGAACGAAATCCGCTCGACACCAATCCTGGAAGGTGGCAATGGAGCTTCGCGCGATTGATCGATCAAAGCGCGACACGGCGTTGATGTTCCTTCCGCCGAACCGGAAAAGCTGTCGTCCAGAGGTGCTGCTGCATGATTCCACAACGAACCTCGAAGTTCAGGAAGTTTTTCTGACGGATTCCGGCTGACCGGCGTTTCGGCCGTTTCGTCTGAAGAGTCGCCGACGTTTGCAAGATCGACTGTTGGCAGGCCGAATATCGGAGCCTCTTCAGTCTTTATCGGGAATTTCAGCGATGCTTCAGATGCCTTGCGCGGCAACTGCCGCAAATCTTCCTGCATTTGAACGTTCTTCAATCCGCTTCGGAGGCTGTTCACGGCTGAGTTCGTAGTCTCCGGACGGGCAGATCTCCACTGGATGACAGAACTGCGACCTGTGGAGGTCTTGCTGCTATTGGATGTTTCTCGGGTCGTTGCAGAAGCGACCGGCGGAATCCTGGTTACTGGCTGAACGTCCAGGAACAGTGTCCGATCTTCTTCGAGTCGTTCCGTATTTCGAGGTTTCCGCACGGCTTCGTTCGACTCGTCGTCCCACAATGGTCTGTCCGACATTTCCGCCGTGATCACGCTCGAGATCTTTCCCGGCTGAAATGCCACGACTGAGTCCAGGCGGCGTTTCAAATTGCGTATTTTTTCCACTGGAAATTCGAGGTCCTGATCCACTTCCAACTCTTCATCGTCGTCAAAAGTGGTCATCTCAGATGTCGAGTCAGATGCAGAAGTTTGCTCGTCGGAGGATGCCATTTGGTCATCCGGTTCAGTATCCGAATCATCGGTGTCCGAAGGGATCGGCGGCGCTTCTGACATTTCATCAGTCGCCGATTCGTGCGAGACGCGAGCGACAGGTATCGACTCGAATGTAGACACTCGATTTGGATCTGATTCGGAAGGCGACTCGATGTCGAGTTGTGTCGCTGACATTAACCAGTCTTCGTCTTCGGAATCTCCCTGCACAAAATTCGGACGCAGTCTTAACAGCCTGGAACTCGTGATGATATCAGACTTCTTCGCTCGAATCGTCTCTGCCTCACGCGGCTTTGGAGTGGCAATGTCCGTTTTCTGGATGCCGGCATCACTCTTTTCCTGATCGTCGTCGGAATTGGCGATTGACGGAGAGAGGCGATCTGGAGTTGTTCGACCATTGATATCCGGCTCTGGATGTGCCTCTTTCGCAGATGCAACTGGTTTCGTACTTTTCAATTCGGGTCGCGATTGCGCGGGTAACGTCGATTTCTTTTTTCGGGGGGTCGAAGGGTATTCGGCCGTCGTAACGCCGGTGTCGGAATCAGCAGAATCCGTTCGAGGTCGTACAAGTGGCGTCGTCGTTCCAGACGCCGCTCCCTCGGTTTCCGGATTTGAATGCAATCCGACTATTGTTACGCCAGTTTCCGTCGGCACTGAATCGAGCCGAAGTCGTGCCGGCATTTTTGGTGTTTTGGTGTTCGCCTGGGCGGGCAATTCGGCCGACGCCACATCCGCTGGAACTGAGGCTGGTGGTAATGGTTGTTGACGGTATCTGGACGGAGCGACTGTGGCTTTTCTCACGGCCACGTCCTGATTTCTGGCAGGAGTGCCCGATTCCGGCAACGGAGCAGCGGCAGAGACATTTGGGGCTCCCGGCCGCGAAATGGCGCTAGCTGTGGTTGCGTCAGGAGCGGTCGTATTTCCCGAAGCCACGACCGCACTGCGGGGCT
>JANXOO010000669.1 GCA_025353525.1 Schlesneria sp.
CCTGAAGCGGGATCTGGCGCGGAACGTCTTGATACTGAAGGTGTTCCGCGAGACTTGTTGAAACGGGAATCCACTGAATGTCTCATTTTGCGCTGTTCGCGAGGCAGGTTTTCGTCTTCCTGGAAATGGCTTTTTAGGGTAGCCTCCGCCCGAAATCTCGTCGATCTGCAGCACTCGTTGATCCGATGATTTTTGAAGAATCAGGCGATCGGCAGGAAATAAAATTCCGGTCGCTGAAAAACGGGGACAGGCAGCAGGAAAACCTGGAGCAAGTCCCCGTTTTTCAGCCGGTCAATTTTCCACTGCCGGTCGCATAAAAATAGAGCAACCCTTCAAGGAAGACGGGATATTGCGATGCGACTGGATGCGCTGATATTTGGAGGAGGAGCTGCAGGATTGTGGCTGCTGGATCGGATGTCTCGCGACGGACACCATGTCCTGTTGCTCGAAGCCCGCTCTTTGGGAGCCGGTCAAACGGTGGCATCGCAAGGGATCATTCACGGCGGGCTGAAGTACTCTCTTTCCGGAATTCTGACGAAGTCGGCTAAAAATATTCGCGAGATGCCGAACGTCTGGCGCGATTCACTGTTGGGACGGGCGGCGCCAAATCTGACCCGAACCCGTCTGCGATCCGATTGCTGCCACCTTTGGCAAACCGATACGCTCGCCTCGCGAGCAGGGATGATCGGAGCCCGATTCGGACTTCGCGTGACACCTGAAACAGTGTCTGACGACGAGCGTCCAGAGGCTCTTCATGGAGTTTACGGGACCGTGGCCCGACTTCCCGAGCAGGTGATCTCACCCCGCAGTTTCGTGCAGGATCTTGCCACGCAGTACCACGACCGTATCCTGAAAATCGACGATGCGAACGGATTGGAATTTGACCTCGAAAGTCCTGGCGAAGTGCGAGCCGTTCGATTGATTTCTCCAGCCGATGGAACATCACTTTTGCTTCAGCCCCGTCAGGTGATCTTTACCGCAGGTGGCGGCAATGCTCAATTGCGAAAGCGAGCGGGATTGAGTGCCGATGTGATGCAGCGGCGGCCGTTGCACATGGTCATGGTTCGCGGAAATTTACCAGTGTTAAACGGACATTGCCTGGACGGAGCGAAGACGCGTGTGACGATCACGTCCGAAGTCGACACGGCAGGCCTGATGGTCTGGCAAATCGGCGGACAGATTGCCGAAGACGGCGTGAAGCTTAACGCCATGTCGCTGACGGAACATACGCGAGCGGAATTATCCGCCGTCCTTCCGGGTGTCGATCTGCACGACGCAGAATGGTCAACTTATACCGCGGACCGTGCCGAAGGAGCTACGGCGAATGGTTCACGGCCCGAAACGATCCAGGTTCTGTGCGCTGGCAATGTCACGACGGGATGGCCTACGAAGCTTGTACTCGCACCCATACTCGCGCAAGAAATCGCCAGTCGCGCAACATCGCCTTATTTCTCGGACGCTTTCGATACGACTCCGTTTACGAACTGGCCAAGACCCGCCGTCGCACAGTTGCCTTGGGAAGACGCTGGCCTGCGCTGGTGGAAATCGGGCGAAAGTCCCTCGCTGCCTCAACGCCGGGCCGCTTGAACCTTCGGGTCATGGGATGGGCGTCAGCTTTTTTCCAGTTGATAGATCGCAAGGATCACGTCTTCGACGGTTTTGAATTTCGTTTTTCCGGTCGAGACCGCGTCGACCTTTTCGCGTGCTTCGACGGAATTGAAACCGAGGCTGACGAGCGCTTCGAGGGCTTCGCCAAGGACTCCTTTTTCGGCGACTTTTGATTCCGGAAACTCTTTCGCGATCATCAATGCGAATTTGGCCATCCGGCGACGGAGCTTGGCGACGATCCGTTCGCTCATCGCCGGACCGATCCCCGGCAGCAAACTTAATTCTTTCACGTTCTGCTCTTCGATGGCTTCGGCGACCTCGCGCACCGGACGAACCATCGAGCGTAACGTTTTTTTGACGCCCATCCCGTCCACAGAACAGACCAGTTCGAAGAATTCCAGTTCGGCTTCGCAGAGGAACCCGACCAGTCGGGGAGTCAATCGGCCTTGCTGCGGGTTCCCTTCGATGTATTGAATCGTTTTCAGGCTGATGTTGTCGCCCAGTGATGCCTGCAATTGTCGCCTGACGAATTCGGGGACGAAAACTTCGTACTCGAATGCCCCGACATCGATGCGGGCTTCCGCGTCTCCCAGGTGAACCAGCTTGCCGGTAATGCGAGTAATCACTCCAGGTAACCTCCGTGTGCGTGATGTGTTGCCAGACTCGCGATCATAGAAGACGTCAACCGAATTGGCCAATCGCTGCCGAAGTAATTGCGTTGAATCGCCGCTCCCTGTTGCTGGCAGAATGTTTCATTCCTATAATAAAAATCGACTTGCGATTCGCGCGGCTTGAATTGGCCGTTGGCGAAAAGCGGATACGTGCAGGAACCCCGGGTTCGCCGGGGAGATCGGGTGCGCAGGCGCTTTTCGTAACTGAGACTGCTCGGGCGGTGCGATTTATAAAGCGTGCAGGGAGAGCTAAGACTCGTGTCCACGACTCCTCGGATTTTGGTCCTCGGTGCCTCTGAAGAAGATGGCCGATTGTTGTGGGAGTCTGTACGGACAACCGAATCGCTGGTAGGACCCATCGATGCCACTGGCTGGCTGACAATTCCACAGCAGGGCGACTATGCCGCAGCACTGGTTCTGGGCGAACCGCTGCAGAAGCTCCCGAATTTGCTCGCACTGGAAAGCGTCGTCAAGCACCTTCCCGAAGGGATTGCAGTTCTCGACGCTGAACTGAAGATCCAGTGGTGTAATGATCGGTTTGCGGAATTGACGGGCCGTGTTGCCGCCGGGCTGCCAACTCCGCACGGCCTCAGTTTTGACGAAGCGTTTGCTTCACCGCAAATCGTGGGGCCCGAATTCGCTCCGTTTCTTTCAGTTCTCGGTACCGGCGCAACCTCGCGCACCAAGTACCGGACGGGTGAGTCGACTTACATTGATGTGGTGGCGGCCCCCGTTTATACCTCAGGTGGAGACTATCCATCGCTGGTGGTCGTCACCGTTCGTGATGTTTCGATCGAGCATCAGCAGGGAGAAAAACTGACGGCAATTCACGAGGCTGGCCAGGATCTGGGTGACATTGCCCCCGAAGATCTGATCACGATGTCCGTAGAAGCGCGCAAGGTGCTTCTCCGCGAAAAGATTATCCTCTACACAAAGGACGTGCTGAAGTTCGAGACGATCGAGGTTCGATTGCTGAACGAGCGAACGAATCGGCTCGAACCACTGTTGAACGTCGGCATGTTGCCCGAGGCGGCGGAACGGGAACTCGTCGGGCTTCCCACAGAGAATGGCGTTACCGGATATGTCGCGGCCACCGGAAACAGCTATCTCTGTCGTGATACGTCTCACGACCCGCTTTACCTGATGGGGGTCGCCGATGCCAGCAGTTCGTTGACAGTTCCGATCAAGCGTGGCGATCGGGTTCTTGGGACGTTCAATGTCGAAAGCACCCGGCCGAACGCGTTCTCTGAAGAAGATCAGCAGTTTCTCGAATTGTTCTGCCGCGATCTGGCTCTTGCATTGAATACGCTGGAATTGCTGGTGTTCGAACGAGCAACGGTTGCATCGGAAAGCTCGACGGTCTTGTTGCGAGAAGCGGCCCGGCCGGTCGACGAAATCCTCAAAGACATCGCATGGTTGCAAAACAAGTTCGTCGGCTTCGACCCGCAAGCAGCCGAGCGATTGCAGCGCATGTTGAGGCAGACACGGACAATCCGCCAACTGATTCACGGGATCGGCGAAAGAGTTGCTCCGCAAGTTTCGGCACCGATGGCTGCGATGTCACCTTCAAATCCGAAATTGCGGGAAAAACGGGTTTTGGTTGCTGATCGCGATGATTCGGTGCTGGCGGCAGGTCACGAACTTCTGGCCCGATTCGGCTGCGAAGTCGAGACGGCTCATAATGGCGAAGAGGCGCTGCTGATGATTAGCACCTACCATTACGATGTCGTTCTTTATGATGCCGAGATGACCGACATTCATCTGATTGACGCCCTCGAGAAGATCCGAAAAATCCACGAATACGTTCCCGTCGTTCTCATGAAGGGCTACGGCTATGACGGAGCTCACCGAATGGTGAAGGCCCGGCAGATGGGTTTCAAGCTGGCACTCTACAAGCCGTTTCGACTCGATCTGCTGTTGACCGAACTGGACAAGGCCTTGACCCCGCCCGGCGAAGAATCGCCGCCAGCGCCGTAGGTTATGCTTCAGCATATCTCCCGTCACCAACGCATTGACCCAACCCGGCGAAGAATCGCCGCCAGCGCGAAAGAAAAGCCCAGGCGACAGCAAGGTTGCCAAAAATCATCAACTTGCCTCTGCATGATTTGCCAGGCCAGCACGCTTGCCCCAGCGCCAATCGTCGACTGCTCGACCACAGTCAACGCGACCCGAGTCAATGTGACCACAGTGCAACAAAATCGTTGATTGACCTTTTGTGTGCGTGGCGATTTATCTCGATCCGCGCCAGCGATCAGTATGCGACGTTCCCCTGCCTGCCGAGTTTCCAGGCCAGTTGTTCTGCCGAGGCGGAGTGTGGACTTCGCGTACTTCCTTGTTCGCGTAAAATGTCAGCTGATCGCCGGATGTCCATTCTTCCAATGAATCCGGATCGTCAGGATCGCGAAAGCCGAGTCGATGTTTGATGATTCGGATCAGTACCAGAAGCGGAGCGAATAACAGACCCATCAGCACAAAGACGAGCAACAGCAAAGGGCCGCGACTGAAGAATGTTTCATACGCTGAAAAGTGTCGATTCCAGAACAGAACGACTAACAGCGTCCCGCCGCTGAGGTAGGGGCCAAACGGGATTTCACGATTCGATCTTAAAGTGAACGTGACCACCGATGCTGCGAGCGCACACAATGGAGCGACCATAAAAAAGACCAGTAGCGACGGTTGCCAGCCAAGAAAACTGCCGATCATCGCCATCAGGACGACATCGCCAAACCCCATCGCTTCGCGTTGAAAGGCCCAATGTCCGATGATGCGGACCAGCCAAACGGTTCCGCCGCCGATGACCAGTCCCGTCACGCTGGCGACGAGTCCGTGCCAATGAGGATGTTGATTTAACCAGGGGATCTGCTCGGGAAGATAAATCATCCAATGCAGAAAGTCCGGCAACACAACTTGCAGGCCGTTCAGTTCCTGTTTCGAGAAGAACCAGACAGGCCATAGCGTCGGGGCACCCAGTGCAATGGCACCCAGGACCCCCAGTATCATACCGGGAACGGTCACTCCGTCGGGAATCACCATCAGATCAAAGTCGATAAACGTTGCCACCAGCAGCGCTTCGGCAAGGATCAGGAAATAGATGAATTCGGCGTTGACCAGCCAGATCATTGCCGGTTGACCGAGGCCAACCTGTCCTAAAGCCCCGAGTGGCGAGTAGAGGACGCTCCATTCGGCCTTGGCCCGAAAGCCTTCCGGAACGATCGCGAGATACAGCACAACCCACATCATGCCGTTAAAGAATTCGATCAGGGCATAGCGAATCGGAATCGAATGTCGACAAAAACGGCAGCGGCCTCGCAGCCATAACCAGCCGAAAATCGGGACGTTGTCGATCGCCAGGATTCGTTTTTTGCAGAAGGGGCATGACGACGGGGGGTGATTCAGGCCCGAGAGTTGATCCCACAAACGTTCGTGCTGCGGAATCCGGTAGATGCAGACATTCAAAAAACTGCCAACGACCGCTCCGAACACAAACAACCACGTCAAAACGATCCACAACGGAATGTCGCCGGGAATCATGAATGAGTTCCCTTTTGCAGATCGCGATTTTGAAATTCAGGCGGAAGTTGCGCGACAATCCGCGTTACCAAAGCTTCCATCGGCGATCCTTCCGTATTCACTTCAATGGTTGCGGTAGTGTGATACATCGGCTCCCGCTCGGCCAAAATCGCCCGGATTTCTTCGACGCCGCCCGCAAGCGTGAGGTTTGGCCGATGTGGTGCGGTCGTCCCGTCGCGCAATATGCGGCGCGCGATTGTTTCGATGCTCGCCTGCAGCCAGACGACAGGACCCGCAGCACGAAAATCGTCGCGAGTCTCTGCATTCAGGATCGCACCGCCTCCTGCCGCCAGCACGATTCGCTCACGCTTGAGCAACAACGACAATACTTCGCGTTCCAGTCGGCGGAACTCTGGCTCGCCGTCTTTCGCAAAGATTTCGCGAATCGATCGGCCGGTATGGTTTTCGAGTTCGATATCCGCATCGACCCAGTCGAAATTCAGCCGTGTGGCCAAACGTGGAGCCAGCGTGCTCTTTCCCGTTCCCCGGTAGCCGATCAGAGTTACAAGCATAAAGCGAGAGGTCAACTGGATGGGTTGTTCATTGCACGAGTTGCGCAAAGACAGACTTCTCACATCGAGTTCTGCACGTGGATTAGAGGTGATTCTGTCAGCCGATGGAAGTGGCAACCAACAATTTCAGGGCAGCGATGGACCGCTGCCGCAAATACGCACCGCACCTGAAAAAGGAAATGCGACTACGAAATCGTCGAACAGACATCATCCATCAACCAGTGGTTGATGTCGCTAAGCATCTTTCTTGAGGGAACAGAACCGGCATCCTGATAAACCCGGGTGCCAATCTGCATTCCTGATGAATAGAGCACGCGACCGGCAGCGACCAGATCTCCAACCTTCGACGAACGGGAGTTGGCCGATGTGGCAAGCAGGACTCGTTTGTTTTGCAAATCCCGAACGCGTCGCCCGGGAATCTGCAATTCGGGGAACGATCCGCAGAGGCAGGCGACTCCTCCGAACCACTGCGGCTTTTGCAAAATCAGCTCCATTGCCGCAGATGCTCCGGTACCGAATCCCGCCAGATAAATCCGTTCGCTGTGGATGTGATATTGGCGGCGAAGCATCAACACGAGCGATTCCACATCGTCGGTCAGCGTCCGGAGTTCGTCGCCGGTGGTTGACCAGCCGAAACCTTGTCCGCAGGCGACGTTTCCGCGAAGAGCCAACCCGATATAGTTTCGTTCGCTGATCTTCGGCAAAATCGTCGAAACTTCTGATTCCGACGCACCGTCGCCGTGGAACCAGACGACGAGTGGATAGGCGTAGCCCGCCTCGTAGTGTTCGGGCAGTTGAATTGAATGTGGACGATTCGTCGTCGGGCGATGCAGGAAGGGGCTCGATTTCCCTGCGTGCAGGGTTTCGATCAATTCGATAATCTCGCCGTGTGTCGGCAATTCTTCTTCATCGAATGTGGCCTCGACCACTGCATCATGGAACGAATCAGCGTCCTCGATCAAACTGGCGTCATCAGTTGAAGCGGGACCATCGAACGACCGTGGGCCGTCGAGCGATAATCGGGGTTCAAACGAAGCAACGTCGTCGGCGGAGTTCTTCAAATCCTGAAACCTTCGGCCCCAGGGAGTTGAATCGAGTCGATCCGCGTCACCCGGCTGCGAACCGGAATCAAAAGAGGAGTGTTCGGTCATTTCCGCAATTCTCCGAAAAGGTGGGTCGAGCTTTCGTGTCCCGCCATCGTCTGCACAGTTTGCGGGATTGAAGGTTCAACCCGCCCGGTCGTCCTGTCCGGCCTAAAAAAGTTTATCTGACAAAGCAATACTGTCTCGTACGTCACTCATGGGAAAATATTTCCCCGGGCATTCCGTTGCTTTGACATCGTTGTGTCCGACAACCCTGTTTCCGGCAATCCCATATTCCCGTTTCAGCACACCGACAAGGCGTTTCACGGATGCGGTCTGAGCCTCACTTGGCGGAGTATTTTCAAAGTTTCCGATCATGACAATTCCGATTCCATGCTGGTTGAAGTCGGCCACTCCTGCATGCGCTCCCTGAAGCTGCTGTCTCCAGCGGAACGTCGGCTCGATCTCGCCGTCTTCCATGCCATTCCCGTTGCCAATGACGAAGTGATAGCCAATCCCCAGCCACGAATTGCCTGCCTTGTCCTTACGTTTCAAATGTTCCTGATGAATACTCTCGACGCTTCCACCGGTGGACGCGGTATGGTGCAAAACTATGTAATTCCAGTCTCTTGCTTCCAATTCGGGTTTCCACGGATTCGTCACCGTTATCGGATCGACCGGATGGGAGCCAGGCGGACTGAGTGGTTCAATCGGTTCGGGGACTGTTCGATCCGGGTATTTCGGTTCAGGGAATTCAGGGTTGGGGACCACCGGAGCGGTCCGCATCGGGGGTGAAATCGAGGTTGTTGGAGGGACAACTGCCGACTGGTAACAACCAGAGCAACCGACGCCGCAAACGACCAGCCAGGCCCAGCTGAAAAATCGCCAGGGAACACTCTCGACAGGACGAGCATCACGAGAAGCCGGAACGTGCAACATGCGTCGATCATTATCCCATCCGTGGGCCCAGTCCATTGGGAATTTGCTCGCCAAAGCGGGGGTGCCAAGGCGAAGAGAACTGTAGTTTTGTCCTGAATTCATGTCAACATAGAGTGTTTTGGAGGCAGGGTTTCAGGTGGCGGTAGCGTACACGAACCCGTCAAGATTGGAGGGATTTGCGGGCTGTAAGCCCACCTGGACTGGCCGGAAAGTCTGTTTATTTCATCCCGACTCCGCATTTGCTGCAATACACGCGACTTTGAGCTGTTTTTGCCGTTTCACTGCAAATCGCTGAAGTTCGCGATAACCGGCTTTGGAAAACGCCGGGGGTGAACGGGCGTTCGGGCAACGCTGTGAAGCATTATTCGTGAGAACACTGCGGATGTGCCACTGCTTCGGAGTCCTCGGAGCAGTGCTCTTGTTTTTGAAACTGCACCAGAAGAAGAGCACTGCTTGCCCGAAGACGGTCAAGCAGTGGCACGAGCAGAAAAGAATTCGTTATACCTTTGCCGATAAGGGGCAATAATTCAATTCCGTACGACTTGGACTTCTTCGACTGTGGCGCTATACTCCGTTCGGTACAGGCGAACGTTTTCGCCGGGTGCGTCATCGAGTTCTATATTTGCCAATCGTTGGCTTGGGCGCAAGGCACAGAACGACGCATCGTCGCTCGCCACAGAAACAGTCGATCGATGATTGCAGGGTTTGAAGAAAACGTCGTTCGTGTCCGCGAACAACGTATTTTCGAGGAAGGTCAGAAATGAGATGCGTCGCGTTGATATTTGTTTTGGCAGCAATGTCGGGTCGCAGTTTTGCCGCTGAAACGGCCAGGGCCACAGTCGTTCTGGGAACCCCGGAATTGACGGCTGGCATTCCCGGTGAGGGCGACCTGACGACCGATCAGATTCAGAAATGGCTGGCCAACAAGGCCAACTTTCAGGAACTGGAAGTCGTTCTTCCGGCCGGATTGGCGCTCGGCACCAACAACATTTCGATCCCCAAAGACAATCCGATGACCCGAGCCAAAATCGAGCTCGGACGCCAGCTCTTTTTCGATACGCGACTTTCAGCCGATAACACGGTCAGTTGTGCCAGTTGCCATCACCCCGAGGACGGTTACGGACGCAATACACAATTCGGAGTCGGAGTCGGCGGACAGATGGGAGGTCGGAATTCGCCGATCGCATTCAATCGCATTCTGAGTTCGGTACAGTTCTGGGACGGACGCGCGGCAACACTGGAAGATCAGGCAAAAGGTCCGATTGCCAATCCGATCGAAATGGGAAATACGCACGCTGCGGCTGTGAAGTCAGTCCAGGGCGTCGAAGGCTACCGGTTGCAGTTCGAGAAGGTCTTTCCTGGCAAGGGAATCTCGATTGATACGATTGCCCAGTCAATTGCCACATTCGAGCGTGCCATCGTTACAGGGCCGTCTCCCGCCGACTTTTACGAACCGCTAATGGCCTTTGAAAAAGAATCGCGAGAGGAACTGAAAGATCTGGCGAAATTCAAAGAGGAAGATCGCGAATCGTATGACCAGTACTGGAAACTCAAACGAGTCAGTGATGCACACCCGATTTCGGAATCAGCGATTCGGGGTCGGGGATTGTTTTTCGGAAAAGCCCAGTGTACGGCATGCCACGCAGGAGCCAACTTTTCGGACGAAAAGTATCACAATATTGGCATAGGCATGGAAAAGCCGATGCCTGACCTTGGCCGGTTCGACCAGACAAAAGTCGACAAGGACAAAGGGGCATTCAAGACGCCAACCGTCCGCAATATCTCCCAGACAGGTCCCTACATGCACGACGGCAGTCAGAAAACTCTGGAAGAAGTCGTTGCATGGTACGATAAAGGGGGACATCCCAACTCCTTCCTGAGCGATAAAATCAAGAAACTCAATCTGACCGCACAAGAGAAAGAAGATGTCGTTACCTATATGAAGGCACTCCACGGAGAACTTCCACCCGTCCGCACGGATCGGCTGCCGAAGTAATCGTTTCAGGAGCAAACCAATGCGCATGACCTTGACCGCATTTTTGATCTCCTGGATTTTCGTCGTCGCACCGGTGTTTGCCGGACAATACAACGAAGTGCTGAGTATCGGTGATCCGGCACCCGCCTGGAACGAGTTGCCAGGAACTGACGGGAAAGCCCATTCATTTGGCGAGTTCAAAGACGACGAAGCGATCGTCATTGCGTTTACCTGCCTGAGTTGCCCAACTGCGGTCGACTACGAAAAACGATTCGATACTTTGGCCAAAAAGTACGGCGCACCAGATGGCACCGCTGGCAGAAAAGCGGGGTTTATTGCAGTGTGTGTCAACCGCGTGCCGGAAGATCGTCTCGACAAACTGACCGAACGAGCCAAACGCCAGCAACTCGCGTTTCCGGTTATCTATGATGAATCGCAGAAGATCGCCCGGGACTATGGCGCGATCTTCACTCCTGAATACTACGTTCTGAACAAGCAACGGAAAGTGACCTACATGGGGGCGTTCGACGACGCAACCGATTCGACGAAAGTTTCAAAACATTTCGTTGAAGACGCATTGATTTCGACACTCGCCAATGAATCTGCCCCGATTAAAGAAACGCTCGCTCGAGGTTGTCGGATCCGGTATGCACCCTTGCGAAATTAACGCGACCGGCAGCGGAGAATTTTCCGGCTTAAAAAGGGACCGGCTCCAGGACTTCCTCGTGCCCGTCCCCCATTTTTAAGCGTCCGGTATTTCGTTTCCTGGCAGTCGCCCAAAAGCTCACGCGGAATGTATTGAGACGATTCACCAGGCGAATTCGCATCAAAGTGCCTGGAACTGAAAATTGTTTTGACGTTGCGGATATTGGCATTTTGACAAATGCCACATCCCCGGTCATCTGCGGTACCGGGAACTTTGTTCAGGAGCGATTTGCTGTGGCCGAACCGTGTCCGAACGCCGCAATCTTTTTCGCAAACGATTGCTATGGCACTCGAGGCGATCGGCTGATGGGTCGACAGGCGGCTGGCGAAGGCTTTTTGAACGGCTTCGTCGAATACAGTGGTGTCGACCGATTCTATTGTTATTGCAATCAGCGCAGCGCGGCGGACGAGTTCTGCGAATTCGTCGCGCCCGGACTCAACGGTCGCGGCGTCACATGGATCTCAAAGTTGCAACTGGCTGCCACAGCACAACCGGGAACTTTGTACCTTCCTGGTCCGGGCCTGGGGAGTTTTGCCTGGCAACGACAGCGGTTGGCCGATCAACGCGCGTTCAGTCTGTGCGGAGTCACCCATACGACGGCGTCCGAGACAGCGATGAAAATCATCACGGAACTTGTTACGGCACCGATCCAGCCGTGGGATGCGGTGATTTGTACGTCACACGCAGTCAAGTCCAACGTCGAACGACTGCTGGCAGGGCAACAGGATTATCTGAGACTTCGTACCGGAGCAACCCGGTTCACGTCGCCACAATTGCCCGTCATCCCGCTCGGCGTCGACACGACGAAATTTGTCGATGATCCACAGGCGCGCAACCGCTGGCGAGCCGAATTACAGCTGACGGATGAAACGATAGCGGTTCTGTTCGTGGGGCGCCTCAGCTTCCATGCCAAAGCGCACCATGTCCCGATGTACATGGCTCTCGAAGCGGCAGCCCAGGCATCTGGAAAACAGGTGACTTTCATCATGGCTGGCTGGTTTGCCAACGAACCGATCGAAAACATCTTTCGCGAGGATGCCAAACGCTACTGCCCTTCCGTTCGTGTTGTTTTTCTTGACGGACGGAAGCCGGAAATCCGGTTTTCGATCTGGCAGGCGGCCGATGTCTTTCTTTCACTGTCAGACAATCTACAGGAATCATTCGGGCTCACCCCGGTCGAATCGATGGCCGCAGGAGTTCCCGCCGTTGTCAGCGACTGGGACGGATATCGGGATACGATTCGCGACGGAGTCGACGGATTTCGAATTCCGTGTATTTCACCGGCACCAGGATTTGGTGGCGACTTTGCAGCCCGATTTGAACTCGAACTGGACAATTACGACCACTATTGTGCATCGACCAGCCAGTTTGTTGCTGTCGATATCGACAATGCAGCATCGGCACTCGTCAGGCTCTTCAATGATCGGGAACTTCGTCTGACGATGGGGGCTGCCGGTCGCTTGCGAGCAGCGCAGACATATGACTGGTCAACGATCATTCACCAATATCAGGCATTGTGGCAAAATCTGTCACAGTGTCGAGCGTCTGTTGAAGAGAGCGTACCTCGCCACAATCCGGCTTCGACGAATCCGGTTTTTCGCGATCCATGGTGGTTATTCGAAGGGCATGCGACCCGAGTTTTCGGGCTCGATGATCGCGTCCAGGCAAGCGCACGAGCCACTCCGGACGCATTGGACGCGCTGTGGAGAGGACAGGGAACATGCCCCGGGACCCTCTCAATCATTTTGCCAACTCAGGACGAGATCAGGCAACTCGTCGCGCGAGCAAGCACGCCAATGACTCTTCGCGAACTGACGGCGAACTTCCCGGAGGCTCGCCAGGCGCTGATCGCACGATCAGCGCTCTGGCTCGCGAAATACGGGTTAATGATTTTTCAGCCGCCGGAATAGCCAGCGGGCTGGAAACAACCCAGGATCAGTCGAGTCGCTTGACGCGGACATTTTTGTAATGAATCGTGCTTCCGGGATCATGAGCCTGGAATGCAAACGTTC
>JANXOO010000702.1 GCA_025353525.1 Schlesneria sp.
CGCTTGCAAGTCCCGTAATCATGAACAACACCGCCAATGCGGGTGCGTGGTCGTACAATCCCTGAAAGTTGTTTAGCGACAATCGTCCGCGTCGCGCTTCAAGAGCTCGCAGGGTCAGTCCGAAACCGCCGAGTGATATGCTGGTTGCCATCCAGACGCATAAAGCGCCGGTCAGGCTGATCGGTGTCGCGGCTTCCAGGCCGGCAAGAACCAGTGCGGAATGGCTTAGAAAAACGTAGCAAAAAAAGCGTCGCGCCTCTGTCTGAACCAGTGCGATTCCGGCGGCATAGACGGCTGTGACGAGTGACAATATCCCGATAATTCGCAAGACCCAGTCTGGCGCAATCGGAAGCAAGAGGCGAATTGTCGCGTAAGCACCGACAAGCGGCATCGCGTACAATAGCGATGTTCCAAACGTCGCCTTGTCGAACAAATCGCTCATCCAGCAGTGGAATGGAGCGATCCCGCTGCGGACGAAGATCGCGATCAGAAGTGGGACAATCGCCCATAACGAGTGGACCTGCGTCGTCCCTCCTTCAATTTCAACGAATGTCCATCCAATAATCAACATGGTGACAAAGAGCGCCATGTGCTTGACGTAAACGCTGGTGTTCTGTCCCCGCGCTCTCAATTCAACAAAAGGCGGCACGGTCCCCAATGCCAGCAGCGGAATGATGAGCCACGGATCTTCGCAGCAGAACGTCGCGATGACGATCGCTTCGGACGCCAGATTCCACGCAAACGAAAAACGGGGAATTTTTGTTCGGAGTGTCGTCAGCGTCACAAGAAAGTAGAGCAATGCGACCAGTGTCAGCAACGGAGCACTGAGCGAATCGATCACAAAAATCTCTCGGCCCACATACTGCGTCAACGGATTCCAGAGGTCTTGCGCTTCGCTTGGCGCGGCTCCGGCAGGATTCAGAAATTCGTAGTCGATCCATGCTCCGATGGTCATCAGCAACGTGAGGGAATTGAGATAAAGTGAATGGCGGCATGCGACAAACTGGTCGCGCAGCCGTCCAACCCAGATGGCTCCGACCAGTCCGACCAGGACAGAGGCTTCCAGCCAGGGAAAATGGAGTTCGCTCACAGTAATTCCTCGAGCGTGGATGTCGTCTCGGATGTATTATGGGCGGTCGAATCGTCACCGCCAGAAAGACGTTTTGTCCAATTCCGTTCCCACGAATCACACAACCGAAACGCCCTCAAAAACGGATGCACGATGACATCCGTTAAACAGGAGTCCATGTAACCTCGTTCCAGTGCCAGCCGATAGTACCACACGCGTACGCTTTCGGGGGCTCGACTCAGCCACGCTCCTGTGAATTTTGGCAATCGCTGGCCGATTGCGTCTTCGAGAGTCCGATAATCGTCGAGTAGCGTAGGGGCCCGCAAAAATTGCAGCGTTCGAAGGCACCCGTGTCCCAGGATATGGATCAAGGCCAAGTAGTAGAGGCCCAGGCCAATCTCTGCAAAGATCAGGCCGACCTGTGACATCGACGCGAACGAGAGCGCACTTTTGATGTCGGTCTGAACCTCGCCCGCAAAGGTCGCAAACAGCGCCGTACCTAAACCGACCGCAACGATCACGACCCGCAAAACGACCGATTGTTCCAGAATCGGACTGAATCGAAGCAACAGAAAAGCGCCAAGGTGAACCGACAGGGCACCGTAAAAAACGGCACTCGACGGCGTCGGACCTTCCATTGCTCGCGGTAGCCAACCTGAAAACGGGACCATCGCCGATTTTCCCATTGCTGCGACCAGCAATAACATGCCAACAAAAAATGCCTGATTCGGCAGTAGCAACGTGTGACCCATCGGCCATTCACCACTCAGAAATTTGTCGAAGTCCCCTTCGCCGCTCATATGATGCAGGGCGACGGATGCCATCAGCAGAGCCGCGTCCGAAATCCGATAGACGATCCAGACGTGAAGCCCGTTGGTGACCGGTGCAGGCCTCTCGTGAAAAAAGGCGACCAGCAAGGCCGACGAAAGTCCGACAAGTTCCCATCCGCTGAAGAGCGTTTCGACCGTTCCTGCCAGCGAGGTTGTGACCATTCCGACCACAAACAGTGACAGCAACAGGAAAAACCGGTTGAACCCGCGTTCGCGGTGCATATAACGATTGGCAAAGGCGGCAATCGTACCGCACAATACAAACGTGAGGATTACGAATGGGACCGAAAGGCGGTCGAATTCGAATTTGAACACGAAATGATAATGGTCATGCTGCAAATCGTTTGCAACATGAACCCAACTGCCGATTTCGATCGGCACCTGAGTACTGCCCCACACCAGCATTAACCCCAGCATGGCAATTGAGGCAATCAGTCCCGTCACGATTGCTGTTTGAACAAAGCGAGCGATTGCCAGTTCGCTGAGCGGTCGATCACGCAGCAGCGACGCCAAACCCAGAATCGCGAACAACGCCGCAGGAGCACCCACGACGAGTAGTCCGAGCAATTTGAAAAGCAATTCGCGTTCAAAATTCATTCGATTCTGTTTTCCGTTTTTGGAATTCGACGAACACCGGGTTACGACCCGATCCGGGCAAATCCCAGGTGTTCGCGCCACCCTCGATACCAGTCTGCCGATGTTGCAGCGTTCGGCAGTTCAGTAATGCTGGGGTCGTATTCGTGAAACTCGTCCTCGCGGTAGACAAGGATTTTATTCGAGTTTGCGTCGAGTAACGCCAGTTGCACCCAGCCGTTGTGAATGATGTTCCGCACAGTCTCGCTTCGTGACATGACGCGACGAATCCCGTCTGGTGTCGTCTCGATGACGATCAACAGACGGACTGGTTCGTGGATTTCGACACCTTGCCATGGCAGCCCCGGCCTCAGGTCACTGGCAGCCCCGTCCATCACTCCCAGCAGCGAGGTGACGTTATGGGGTAGTTTGGTCCCGCATCCCCAGCCGGGGGAATCGATGTACGAGAAATAATACTGTAAATTGATTCCGGAACAGACGGGTACGACAGCCCCGAGAATTCGACCGAGAATTGTGCAGTCTTCATCGTCAGCATTCGGATCGTACGAGTGCATAAAGCACCTGCGATCAAGGTAAAGATCTCGGGTTCTCGATCGCCGTCCGACGACACAGATTGCGTTTGAAGCGTTACCGAATTCCGGACGGGTTTGGGCAAGGTCTTCCGAGCGGCCTTCGACGTGTCGCCGTGCTGCCGCGAACGACAAATCAAGCGGAGCGGACCGAAACCGTCGACATCGTTCGTGCGAGTTTCGCTCGCACGTCTTTTCGAGCGCGTTGTGAGCAAATTCCAGGTCCGCGCGATGCGTCTCAGGTACCAGATCACGATCGTGAAACGTAATGGAATCGGCACACGTGTTGTGCAAACCACCCAGGAAATGAGTTTCGCCGGGGATATCCAACCCATGACTTTTCAGGATTGTGCGGATGCGAGGATCATTCAGGATCGCAGCGAGGGCCCGAGCGTTCGGTGAACCGGCGCTTCCGGAACAAGCACCGCAGTCATAACACGATTTGTGCGGATTGTTCAGACAAAACGACCCGTGCCCAAAGAAAATCACGAGCCGCGAGAAACCGGCTGTCAAACCGATATCACGCAACAGTCGTTCGCCCATCGTGGCCATTTCGTCAACGGTAAAACCGATGCCGTCGCCCTCTGACCCCGGTTTCGCCGACTTCCGTTCGAGACGCAATCGAGTGATTGGTGGAGTTTCTACCAATTGACCTGCGCGTCGGCGGATGCGAGATGTCAGGCGGGGGAACAGAACGCGTGCTACCAGCGGAACTGACGCCAGCACGCCAAGACCCGCCGCGAGCAACGCGCCTCCCGTGATAGTGCGGCTGCGAACATGTACATTGTGCGATGCTGTTCCGATGACACGGCGGGTTTTGGCTCGACGCAAGTGTTCGGCTTCCAGCGTTTTATCGACGACCTCTGTCACCCAATGCTGCGGACGAATAACGATCGGACAAAGCGCTGCGAAATGAGCGTCCGCAGCACCCTTGTAGTACATCGGAACGCTATAGAATCCGGCGGCTCCGAACGTTTCGCTTTCAGGAGCCACTTCTTCGAGATGTCGGCGAAATGATTCCTCACGCGTATCAATGCAAAAAACTGCCTGGAAGCGGGGAGATTCAATCTGCCTGAGTGGTCGTTTTGCGTGAACCGACAGAGCGTCGAGCGTTTGGACACGAAAATGCCGCTCGAACGCCTGATGAAAGATACGGCGACGTT
>JANXOO010000703.1 GCA_025353525.1 Schlesneria sp.
ACTTAAACGTTTAAGTAGAATGTCCCCTTTGTATTTTCGCCGATTGTGGGCATATCGTTGTGGTGAGGCATCAAACGGTGCGAGGTCTTCGAGCCACTTCTTGTAGTCTTCGTGCAGACCGGGTTCGTCATCGTTGATGAAAACAGACGCCGTAATGTGCATGGCATTGCAAAGCAGAATGCCTTCCGCGATTCCGCTTCGGCTCACGATGTCCTGGATCGTTGGCGTGATGTTCTGGAATGCCATCCGGGCCGGAAGCTTGAAGGTCAGGTATTCGGTATGCGATTTCATGGGATTCGACCTGTTTCCAATCGGCTGCCGGATCGTACGACAATTTCTGATCCGTCCGCGACGAATGATGATGTCGGAGGACGCGAGAGTACGTCCGCGAATTCAGGTCCGTAAAGCGATGCGACATCGCACTCAAACCGACTCGACACGAGCGGCCAGACGCGCCACGACGGATGTTCGACGTTGTATTCGATCGTTCCTCCGTCGCGTTGTGTTGTGTAGCCCCAGTAGTGCTCGGTGATGAACTGCTCTTCGGATTCGGCCACCAGCGGTAGCGGCGCGTTCTTGATGTTGGCTTTGAGTTCGGCCCAGTCACTGCGCCATTTCCATGAGTAGGAAAATGTTCCCAGTCCTTCGTTTGAACTTGCGGGACGTTCGATGCGATGCCGCATTGGGAGCGTCACGTAGTTTTCATTGTAAACACGGCGAGCCACCATCGTCACGGCGTGAAGTGGAACGATTTCCTTGATGAAAACGACACCTCGACGCCATTCGTTGCCCGCCTGCCGCCGCACATAGAACCGCAGATTGACCTCGCTGAAGTTTTGGTGAAACGGGATCGGCCAGCCGAGCAGTTTTGTGTTCAGGAACCGAAAACCGACGAGACTGACGAATGTTCGACCCTGCCAGAAATCGAGTTCCGTGCCCAAAGGAACCCGATGGCTTAACAAATCCGGGGAAACCTCGAAATTCATCATCACCAGGTGCCGCCATTCGGCAGTGAGGAATACCCGGCGCTGACCGGCCTGGTCGAGCGGATTTATCAAAGACATCAATGCAATCCGCGGAAAGTCGAATTCAGGGCGATCAAATCAATATCGTGGTACCGACGGATCGATCTGCTGTGACCATTCGTCGATCCCACCAGACATGTTAGTGACGCTGGCAAATCCCTGCTGACGAAGCCAGTTCGTCACACGCATGCTTCGCCCGCCGTGGTGGCAATGGACGACGATCGATGCGTCGCGATGCTGTTCCAGCTCGCTAACGCGATCCGCCAGTGCACTCATGGGAATCAGAGTGGTACCGGGAATATGCGATGTCGCGTATTCGTCAACTTCCCGGCAGTCGACGAACAAAAACGGAGTTCCCGAATCGAGCCATGCCTTGACGGCACGGCAATCCATTTCCAAAGGTGCTGCCATCGAACGACCTGTTCTTTTTCGCGGGGTGAACTGCCGGTCGCCTTATCGCGAGATTTGCTCGCGGGCAAACTGCCTTGCCATTTTATAGGCATGTCGCAGCGTAAAAACCCGGGTCTCCATCTGCTCTTCGCTGAAATATTTGCCGACGTCACTGGCGGGCAAACCGGCCAGCGAAATCATCAGTGGCATCAGATCGAGGAATTCCCGGTAACGGCGTTGCTGGTCGGCGGCTGAGGTGTCGGCGCTTGACATGATGTGACTCCTGAAAAAATCAGCGTGCCTGAAAAAATCAGCTTGAGTGTACGGCGACGGGCTGGAAAGGAAATACCAGTCGCTGAAAAAGTGGGGCAGGCACCAGAAAGATCCAGAGCCAGTCCCCGTTTTTCAGCCGGTCAGTTTTCCACTGCTGATCGCGTCTCAATTCAACTGCGGCGATTCATATACTGTTTGATGATATCGGCGGCAGATGTCGAAGGTTTTTCTTCTTTTTTGGCACCAGCGGCGGCAGGTGCGGCTGCCGGTTTCGCTCCGGTATCTTCCGGGTTGGGCAATCGAACGGCGGGAATATCGGATTCGGCGGCTTCAGATTCCGGTGCTTCTGTCACAGCTGCTGGCGGTTGGGCTGCGACGACGGCGGAGGGATATCCCTGCTGCATCGGGTTCATTTGTGGATACCCCATCGGGTACGCCATTGGAGTTCCATAACCCGGTGGTTGACCATATCCCGGCGGCAGTCCGTAACCCTGTGGTTGCCCGTATCCTTGAGGTTGTCCGTAGCCGGGCGGATACTGCGGATACTGTTGCGGCATATAAGCGCCCGGCATGGGATATCCGGGAGGCGTCATCTGAGGGTAACTTTGCTGAGGGTAGCCGGGCGGCATTTGACCGGGGTACTGCGGCGGCATCACACCAAAAATTGCAGTATCGTCAGGCATCGCGGCAGGCGGCTCGGCAGGAACCGGCGTCGGAAACGCCTCAAGTTCATAGCTGGTTTCTGTCTTTTCCGATTGGGTCTCCATTTCGACGGTCGCCATGACCGACGCCGGGGGAGGTGCCGGAGCAGCAGGTGCTGCTTTGGGAGGCGAAGGCTTTGATGTCACCTGGCGAATCACAACTTCCAGGTCGAGTTTGCCAACCGACACGCGATCGCCCGATTTCAGAATGGCTTCACCGCGAAGGTTGACACCGTTCAGCATCGTCCCGTTGGTGCTTCCGAGGTCCCGTAGCCGGATTGCGTAATCGTCGATCGAAAAAACGCAGTGATGCCGGCTGACGAGGTCGCTGTTTGGTCGAAGGTGGCAGTCTTGCTCCCTTCCCACGAGAAACTTTTTTGTACTGAGCGGAATCAGCTTACCCTGGTGTTTTCCACCAAGAATCTTCAATTCAGCCTGCAACATGAGTCAGACTCTCCCTTAGTCCAGAGGTCCACAATAGATAGAGGAGGTGTGCATACGCTATGATCAGGTCACGTGATTGTGTAGGCCTCTCGAACGAGAAACCCGATGTAAGTGCTGGCCGCATTGAAACATGTAGATAAGGGAATTGGACTGCCCGAACGCCCCAGCACTGATAAAAACGTTTATACCACCTACGCTAACAATCCGCCGGTCGACTGTCAACGAGTAACCGTTTCAGATTGTTGAGGTGTTGAGGGAGGCATCAATGTACGGACGAGCGGCCCGAATCGATGACGCGCACGACCAATACGCGCTGCTTCGCCATCCCGTGATCGGTGTGACAGAAAAATCGGTCGCCCATGGTTCCATCGGCATCGCACGTCGAAGTCACGAGAATCAGTTCGCCGACGTTCATTGTGACACTGAAACGCTGGCCATGCCGAACGTCGATTTCCTGCCCGCCGCGCAGCAAAAACCCGTTTTCAGTCGGCGTGAAGCGAGTCTGCTGACCTCCGTGGTGAATTTCTGGCAAGAAATCGACCCGGACCCAACCTTCCTGCAGTCGGCTGGCCTTCATGCGGAAGACGCAACCTGCCTGCACGTATTGAAGCGACTTCGTTCGATCTCCTTCACGGACTGAAATCTCGCATTGATCACGAACGATGCCAGTTGGAATCTCGGTCTCGACTCCGGGTGCCACATAACGCCGAAATCCCATCACAGGACGGCTACCCTCGGTGGTATCGTCCTGAATTTCAGCCACTCGCCCCAGTAACCGCTGAACGGAAGGAGGCGGGTTCGAACTGACATTTCCGATTCGTAACCCGTTGTCGTGCAACAACATTCTGGTTTCCGTCGCCAGCGAACCGATTTGATCGATGTCTTTCCAGATTCCGGTCGTCAGCAGGTGGTCTTCGGCAGGTCGTTCGAGTAAGAAAACTTCCAGCAAAATGGCTTCCGGAGAGGCCTGAATCGGCGGCAAAACAGGTCGATTCGACGATTGTGATGAGGACCGGTGTGAGGCAGGAATCAACGCACAACCGATGGCGGCAAAAAGGCACATGCCAACCGCCAGAATTGGCAGTAGCAGTCCGAAAACAAATTGGCGAACGTGCGGGAACAAGTGCGTATCCGCAGGGGTGGAGACCGTAGAAAACCGGATGTACGAAGGGAGATACGCGGAATCTACTCCTGTCACGTCGTTCGTGTCAATTTGAGTTCCGGAACCTGCCGTAAACAGCCCTGGTTTTCGGCAAGGGTTTGTCGCGAAGTCACCGTTCACGGGAAATACAGGGGGACAGGGGGACAGGCCCAGTTTTGCTGGCGAAACCCTCGTTGGAGACGCTTTCGGAGCTCGTGGCTCAGGTTTATTCGCTGCAAAAATGCGTCAGTCCCCGGCCCGTGAACGGTTAAGACGCGAACAACAATTCTGTGTGCGGTACACGCACTTGAGACTGGGCGTTACAATAATCACACGTGGAAACGATCTTTTTTTCGTTTAGTTAAAATCGGAAACACTTGATGCAAAAAGTTGTCTGTACGGCTCTGACGGGCGGGACTGGTCCCCATTACGACATTCTCGCGAAGGCGGGCTTCACGATCGTTGATTCTCCCCCCGAATTGAATATCTACAAATTGGAGAATCTGCGGACGCTGGCGCACGACTGCGTGGCGGTTGTTGCCGGATCGGAACCATGGCCGGAATCGCTGATCGCTGCTTGCCCCGGCCTGCGCGTCCTGTCGCGTACGGGTGTCGGATACGATGCGATTGATGTCGCAGCGTGCGATCGACAGGACGTCATTGTCGCGACAACACCGGGTGTAAACCATCATGCAGTTGCTGAACACACGTTCGCGATGCTGCTTGGCATTGCACGCGGATTTCCGTCTCGCGACCAACACGTGCGAGCGTGTACATGGCTGCGAAAGTCGACGCCGCGTGTGATGGGTCGGACGTTGGGAATTGTGGGACTCGGTCGAATCGGCCGCGCCGTCGCCACACGAGCCGTTGGGTTAGGAATGAAAGTAGTGGCCTACGAACCGTATCCGCAGAAGGAATTTTGCGAGCAGTGGGGCATTGAACTCGCATCTTTCGAAAGTCTGTTGTCGGCATCGGACTACGTCACGCTGCATTTGCCGATGAGTCGCGAGACCAGGCACGTGATGAACGACAAAACATTCGCGCTGATGAAACCGGGTTCTGTGCTTGTCAATACCGCGCGCGGGTTACTCGTCGACGAAAAGGCACTGGTTCGAGCGTTGCAATCGGGACATTTGCGAGGTGCCGGTCTCGATGTGTTTGAAGTCGAACCGCTTCCCGCCGACAGCCCGTTACTAAAACTGGACAACGTTCTTTTGAGCGGACATCTGGCCGGACTCGATGTGGAATCGCATCACGATACTCTGACGATGGCTGCGGAGACGATCGTGTCGCTGTCGAAAGGCGGCTGGCCTGCTGAATGTGTCCGGAATCTGCCTGGAGTCAAAGACTGGAAATGGTCTCGCTCGAACTGAAAGATGTCAGGACTTCGGACGCCGGAATCGCTTATAGTACTTACGTTTGAAAACGTTGAGCGGCGCCAGGATTTTCGGAGTCGAGGAATCCCAGCCCTTACGCGACTGAGCTCGCCAGGGCTGTTTGTTTAGTGTAATTATGGGTTGCGGGGAACTCCCGTGGCCTGGTTTCCGTTCTCATCACGTTTCTGATCACCCGGAGCCGAATCGTGAACTTTGACTGGCAATTCGTCGTCGTTGCTGCCTGTGTCGCGTGGGCGGCGGCGGTCCTTGTACGGCGCAGCTACCGGCTGTTTTCCGAGCCGACAGAGGGACTCGCTTCTTGCGGGTCCGGCGGCTGCCACGGCTGCCCTTCCAATTTGCCTTCACCGGCAAGCGGTTTGGTTCAATTGGATATGAAGCCCCCGCGATCGTAGGGCTTCTTGCCCGTTCGCTCACCTGGCAGCAGTTTTCCTGACGCCAGATTTCTTTGCAGCCGTCTTCTTCGCGACAGACTTTTTGACGACAGATTTGGCGGCGGCAGTCTTTTTCGGCACAGCCTTCGTGGCCGCGGACTTTTTGGTGGCGGAAACGGATCCCGCTTTCAGAGCTGACTTTGGTTTCAACCGTTTTACAGCCGGTTTCTTTTTGGGTTGAGCTGTTTTTCCAGATGCAGTGTTCGTCGACCGCCCCGATTGTCCGGTTGTCGAGGCTCCTGGAAAAATCAGGTCCCAACCCGATGAAAACCTGATCGTCGATCCGGTGTGAACCGTATATCCCGTCATGTGCAAAATCCTTTGTGATGCTGACCGATCGCAATCAGTCTTGTAATCCGTATTTCTTCATTTTGTTGTACAGCGTGACTCGACTGATACCGAGTTCCTTTGCCGACTTCGTGCGACTAAACGAGTTCTTGAACAGAGTTTGTTCGATGATGTCTTTCTCGTTCAATGCGATCTGGTTCCCTAAAGTCAACTCATCCCGCTCGACCGGCACTTTAGCAGACGACTGATATTGGGTCAGCACGACCGTCGGATCATTCGTCGGACCCGCTGTACCGGACAGGATATGCTGTGGCAAATGAGATGTCATCAGACGCCCGTCTCGGCAGTAGATCACTGCTCGTTGAACGACGTGTTCGAGTTCGCGAACATTTCCCGGCCACGGATAGTCCAGCAGCATTCCGAATACATTTTGATCGATCTCGTCGACGCGGACACCGTGCTTGATCGCGAATTGGCGGACGAATTTTTTCGCCAGCGGAATGACGTCCATTTTTCGATGTCGCAACGGAGGAATGACGAACTTCAGCATATTCAGGCGATAGTAAAGGTCAGGTCGAAAGCGAGCCTGTTCCACGAGCGGCTGAAGGTCGAGGTTGCTGGCCACGATCAATCGCGCCTGGCACACCTGCGTGTGGTTTGATCCAACCGGTTCGAATTCACCCGTTTCAATCACTCGCAACAATTTGACTTGCTGTTCGAGTCCCAAGACATCGATTTCGTCGAGCAATATCGAGCCGCGTCGGGCGGCGATGAACTTTCCTTCTTTGTCCTGATGCGCACTCGTGAACGAACCTTTCGTATGGCCGAAGAGTTCACTTTCGATCAGGTCATTCGGCAATGCACCGCAGGCAACTGGCAAAAACGGTTCGTGGCGTCGCGGCGACACTTCGTGAATCAGCCGCGACAGGTACGTCTTTCCAGCCCCGGTTTCTCCGATCAACAAAATCGTGACATCGTGACGTGCGGCAATTTCAAGGTCATACAGCATCTGTCTGAGATGCGGCGAGTTTGTCTCGTACCGACGGCTGATTCCCGTCAGGGACCCCAATGGTACTTCGTCGTTCGATTCGCCAGTCGCAGGACCTTGCGAGCCGCTTGCGACGACTGCAGGCATTTGACCGGAAAAATCAGAGGGTAACGGATCGGCTTGCTCGGGAAAGAGCGAGCGAAACGCTTTCAG
>JANXOO010000775.1 GCA_025353525.1 Schlesneria sp.
CACGTCGATTTCCAGCGTTCTGGGCGTTGTATCGAGATTGACGCCTCCGTTTGCGGTCGTGCCGTTGTCCTGAACCTGAAATTTCAGGTTCCCGTAGTTCGTACCGAATACATGTGATCCCGGAGTATAGACCAGATTTCCGCCACTGATGTCGGCGCCACTTACAAACTGACCGGCAGTGACGGCAACACCGTTGTCCATCAGGGTTCCTGCCAGAGGTAACGTAGCGATCTTCACGGCGCTCAGATTGTCCGCAGGAGTATTATTCGGATCAGTAAAGCCGAAATTCGCTGATTGAATTGTGAGCGGCGTGTCTTCCAGTATCGTCAGCGTCTTCGATGTACCGGACGGAGCATGATCGACGTAGGTCACGTCGATTTCCAGCGTTCTGGACGTTGTATCGAGATTGACGCCTCCGTTTGCGGTAGTGCCGTTGTCCTGAACCTGAAATTTCAAATTCCCGTAATTCGTGCCGAAAACATGTGATCCCGGTGTGTAAATTAATTTGCCGCCAGCGATATCAGCGGCACTGACGAACTGTCCAGCCGTGACGGCGGTGCCGTTGTCCACCAGAGTCCCTGCTGCAGGGAGTGTGGCGATCATGACGGCATTCAGTTTGTCAGAAGGAACGTTATTCGGATCGGTAAACCCGAAATTGACCGTTTGAATCGTAATTGGCGTGTCTTCCGCCGTCGTTACCGTCGCGGACGTTCCCACCGGAGCATGGTCGACGTAGGTCACATCGATTTCAAGCGTTTTCGCAATCGGGTCGAGGTTGACGCCGCCGTTGACGGTACTGCCATCATCATGTACCTGGAACGTGAAATTACCGTAGTTCGTGCCGAACACGTGTGCTCCTGGTGTGTAGACCAGGTTGCCAACAATGATATCGGCGACACTCACGAACTGACCCGCCGTCACTGCCACTCCGTTGTCCTGCAATACTCCGGCCGCCGGTAGCGTGGCAATTTTGACAGCATTCAAATTGTCGGCAGGAATATTGTTCGGATCGGTGAAACCGAAGTTCGCCGACTGAATCGTTAACCTGGTATCTTCCAGCGTCGTCACTGATTTCGACGCACCGACCGGTGCATGGTCGACATAAGCCACGTCGATTTCGAGTGTTTTCGCCGTCGCGTCGAGGTTAATGCCGCCGTTCGTCGTACTGCCATCATCCTGAACCTGGAATGTGAAATTCCCGTAGTTCGTGCCGAAGACATGTGCTTCCGGTGTGAACACCAGCTTGACGCCACTGACATCGGCGGCACTGACGAACTGGCCCGCCGTCACAGCAATACCATTGTCTTTCAGCGACCCTGCGGCTGGAAGAGTGGCGATCTTTACCGCCTTCAAACTGTCTGCGGGGATATTATTCGGATCTGAGAAACCGAAGTTCGCTGTTTGAATCGTTAGCGGGGTATCTTCCAAAGTCACAAGCGTCGCTGATGTTCCGGAAGGCGCATGATCGACGTAGATCACATCGACTTCGAGCGTCTTTGCGGTCGTGTCGAGGTTCGCACCGCCGTTGGTGGTACTGCCATCGTCTTGCACCTGGAACGAGAAGTTTCCGTAATTCGTACCAAACACATGTAGTCCCGGCGTGAAGACCAGCTTGCCACCTGTGATCTCGGCGGCACCCACGAATTGACCGACAGTGACAGCGATGCCGTTGTCCGCCAGTGTTCCAGCGGACGGAAGCGAAGTGATCTTCACGGCGTTCAGTTTGTCGGCGGGAACGTTATTCGGATCGGTGAAACCGAAGTTGGCCGCTTGAATCGTCAGCGGGGTATCTTCGAGCGTCGTGACTGTTTTCGATGTACCAACCGGAGCATGGTCAACATACGTCACGTCGATTTCGAGCGTCCTTGGGGTCGTGTCGAGATTCAATCCGCCGTTGGCGGTACCCCCGTCATCCTGCACCTGGAACGTCAGGTTCCCGTAATTCGTACCAAACACGTGGGGACCTGGTGTGTAGACCAGACTGCCGCCACTGATATCGGTGGCACTCACAAACTGACCCGACGTCACGGCAACGCCGTTGTTTTTCAGGATGCCTGCTGCTGGCAGAGCGCTGATTCTCACTGCCGCCAGACTATCTGCCGGAATGTTGTTCGGATCGGTAAAGCCAAAGTTCGCAGCCTGAATCGTCAGCGGTGTGTCTTCCAGCGTCGACACGGTGCCGGACGTACCAACCGGTGCGTGATCGACATATGTGACATCAATTTCGAGTGTTCTTGCCGTCGTGTCGAGGTTGACGCCACTATTCGCTGTGCTGCCATCATCTTGAACCTCGAACGCCAGATTTCCGTAATTGGTACCGAACACATGCGAATTCGGAGTGAAAACAAGCTTGTTCGCGGTGAAGTCGGCGGCACTGACGAATTGGCCCGCTGTGACGGCAACTCCGCCATCTGACAACGTTCCTGCAAGAGGAAGTGATATGATCTTCACGGCACGCAGTTTGTCGGCGGGAATGTTATTCGGATCGGTGAAACCGAAGTTCGCAGCCTGAATCGTCAGCGGGGTATCTTCCAACGTCGTTACGGTTCGCGACGTACCGATCGGAGCATGATCGACATACGTCACGTCGATCTCGAGTGTTCTGGCAGTTGAGTCGACGTTGACACCCCCGTTTGCCGTGCTGCCGTCATCCTGAACCTGGAACGTCAGATTCCCGTAATTCTTGCCGAAAACGTGCGAGCCGGGAGTATAAACAAGATTGCCACCGCTGATGTCAGCAACACTGACGAATTGGCCTGTCGTCACTGCGGCGCCGTTATCCGTCAAAAGTCCGGCAATTGGCAAAGTGGCAATTTTCACCGCCGTCAGATTGTCGGCAAGAATATTGTTGGGATCGGTGAAACCGAAGATAGCAGTCTGGATCGTCAGTGATGCATCTTCAAGTGTTGTGAGCGTGCCCGCCGTCCCGACCGGAGCGTGATCGACATACGTCACATCGATTTCAAGCGTTCTGGCGGTCGAGTCGAGATTGACGCCTCCGTTTGCAGTACTGCCGCTATCCTGAACCTGGAACGTGAAGTTCCCGTAGTTCGCACCAAAAACATGTGAGCCCGGCGCATAAACCAGCT
>JANXOO010000779.1 GCA_025353525.1 Schlesneria sp.
CTATATTATCGGAACGCTGGACACCAAAGGAGCGGAAGTCGGTTACGTGCGCGATTGCCTGCGAGAACTCGGCATCGCAACCCGCGTCGTCGATGTCGGGTGTATGGGTGAACCGACAATCGTTGCCGATATCTCGCGTGAATCGGTTTTCGCTGCAGCAGGTGCTTCGCTGGCGGCGGTTCGTGAACGTGCTGATCGGGGGAACGCAGTAACACTCGCGTCGCAGGGGGCCGCAACACTCGTTGCCACAGATTTTGCCAAAGGCGACGTTGTGGGGGTGATCGGTCTGGGCGGTTCAGCCGGTACAAACATCGGCACATCGGCCATGCGAGGTCTGCCATTGGGTGTACCGAAGCTGATGGTCAGCACACTGGCGTCGGGCCAGACGAGGCCCTATGTCGGCAGCAAAGATATTCTGATGCTGAATTCTGTTGTTGATATCGCAGGATTGAATCGAATCAGCCGCACGATTTTGTCAAACGCCGCGCGAGCGATCGCTGGAATGGCCGGACATCGCCCAATGGCGAACAGGACGATTGAAAACGGAGAACGGCCACTGATCGCCGCCTCGATGTTCGGGGTGACCACACCATGCGTCGAGCGGGCTCGATCAATTCTGGAACGGGCGGGTTACGAAGTTCTGGTGTTCCACGCAACGGGCATTGGTGGCGAAGCGATGGAAGGCCTGATTGCCGATGGATTATTTGTTGGAGTGCTCGATCTGACCACGACGGAACTTGCCGATGAATTAGTCGGAGGAATTCTGACGGCAGGACCGAAGCGATTGACGGCAGCCGGTTGTCGTGGCATTCCGCAAGTGATTTCAGTGGGGGCACTCGACATGGTCAATTTCGGCGGGATTCAGCCGACAACCGGGTTACCCGAAGGGGCTGTTGAAGCATTTCGCGAGCGTCATTTTTACCGGCACAACGCCACGGTCACCTTAATGCGAACAACACCCGCCGAAAACCGCAGGATCGGCGAAGAGATCGGGCGAAAAGCCGCTTCGGCAACAGGTCCGACGAGCATTCTGTTTCCACGCCAAGGCATTTCAGCGATCGACAAGGCGGGGCAACCATTTGACGATCCCGCCGCCCGAACCGAATTGTTCGAAGGGATTCGAGCGACTTGTGGCTCCGTCGAAGTCATTGAATCGCCTCACCACATCAACGACGCCCCCTTCGCCGACGCCGCCGCAGAAAAACTGCTGGCACTCCTGTCACAAGTTGCCAGGACAGATTGCACAGCGCGACGCTGAACGCGTCACAGAGTGTAGCCGGGGGTCAGAGCGAAGCGTCGACCCCCGGTCACCATTCCCCCTCATCTCTTCCCACCTCGAAGAGGTGCCAGAACTAAAGGGTCGGATGCCGTCCGACGAGACGAGATCGCGACCCACAGATGATTTTCGTTCGGAATCGCGGCATTCGATCTTCGTAGGTTATGCTTCAGCATATCTCCCCGGCCAACCACAGATGATTTTCGTTTGGAATCGCGGTATTCGATCCGTTGCGGTGCTGCGATTCATGGCTTCTGGCATCCATTCTGGATGCGTGACGTTTGGGGTTGGCGTTCCGGTGGTCGACGCTTCGCTTTGACCACCGGCTGCTTTCTGCGACGCCGTCAGCGTCAAAACATGCAGCTGACTCAAACAATTGACCGCAAATGCGTTAGAAAGATCGCCGGTGTATTTGCTGCTGACTCTACATTCCCCCCACATCTTAACGTGCTGTTTCCTGGTTGGCCGTTGCCCCTGATCACATACCACAAGAAAGAGAAAATGGTATCGTGTGAAGGTCTCGTCGACACCGCATTGTCGTATCCAGGTTCTCGCGGTCGAGATTTGGTCGCAGTTTATTTGGTCGTTTCAGTTGTCACTCGGACGCAGTTTCAGAAGAAAGACCACGCTGTGAATCACCTACCGAGCGAGAAGCCGATGATCCGGCACGCACCCCTTGTAATGTTGGTTCTCACGGTCTGCCTGTTCGCGGTTTTCGACATCGCCTACCTCGTGTTCAACATTGTCCGCTCAAGTGAAAGCCAGTACGCGATTTCGTCTGGCTTCAGTCTCGCGTTCGTACTGTGGGTTGTAGCAGACGCTCGACAGAAGCGGCTGACGCCGTGTTTTGACTACGACCTCTTCGTGTGCGGCTCATTCCCGTTTTCGCTGATCTGGTATG
>JANXOO010000813.1 GCA_025353525.1 Schlesneria sp.
CTGGAAGATCCACGATCCGACTGTCGACAACGGGACCGGATATCTGGCATCGAGTGCCGCTGGTGAGCGATTGTATCTGGCACGCGAAGTACTGGATGCCGATTTCGTCTTGCCCGTCGGCCGCTTCGGTTTCGATCCGATGCTTGGTCGTCGCGAGCTGACGAGTGCCTTTTATCCTGGCCTGTCAACGCCCGATGCATTTGCAAAAGCGCTGGGACAGGGACATCAGGAACTTGGCCCCGACGACGAACGGCCATTGAGGCAACTCGTCAACGAAGTCGCATGGCTGTTGGGAATTCAATTCGCCATCCAGGTGCTGCCATCCTGTGGGTACAGCGGAATGGCGGCGGTATTGATGGGTAATACGGATCGCGTTGCAGAACGTGGAAAAACGTTACTCGACGTCAACTGGCGTGTCTCGCTTGAACAACGCGGCGAGACTGCGCTCGTTGCCATCCCTAGTACTACTGACGCGACGACGTGGGCCGACCTGGGCAACGCACTGGAAGCAGCTCACAGGCTGATCGTTCAGGGGGGGCGGATCATTGTCCTGTCGGACCTTGCGGCACCCACTGGCGCCGGCGTCGACATCATTCGCAACTGTCGATCTGCAAAGGCCGCATTACAGCCCCTGAGAAAGGCGGCTCCGCCCGACGTTCTGGCCGCCTCTCAAATTGCCTCGGCAGCCGATTGGGCCTCGATCAGTTTGCTCAGCAAGCTCGACGGTCAGCTTGTTGAAGAAGCCTTTATGACACCAATGGACGACGACCGGGAAGCAACACGGCTGCTTGAGAATTGCGACGGATGTATCGTGCTCGCGGGAGCTCAACACGTTTACAGCGAAATTATAGAATAGAATGACATGTGATCGCATGACACGAAACACAAGTTGCCGGAAACATGCGGGAAGTGCGGCGCCGGCAGGACTGCGAATCCTGCGACAGGGAAGGTCTTCCGGCTCGTGTTTTGTGGCGGTAAGGGAGGGTAAAGTCCGCTGCGGATTGCGCCGTACTTTTTCAATTGTTGCCGGGATTGCCGTCTTCATTCTTTCCGATGTTGCTTCGGCGTTCGTGGAGGCAGACGATGAATTTCCAGCCGAATTGACCCGCTTTGTTTCCTCTGAAAAGAATCCTGTTTTCACCGCTGCCGGGGCCGGAAACTGGGATGTCAGGATTCGTGAACGAGGTTGGATCATACGTGAGAACAATCAATGGAAGATGTGGTATACGGGTTACGACGGAACTCGTCACGGTCAGAAAAAACAGGGATACGCCACTTCGACCGACGGATTGAACTGGCAACGATTTCCGACGAATCCGATCTGGTCGCAGACCTGGGTCGAAGATGTTTGCATCATCCCGCACAACGGGACTTACTACATGTTCGCCGAGGGTGCTGAAGATCGGGCGCAACTGCTGACATCCCGCGACGGAATCGCGTGGCAACACATCGGACAGCTTGATGTTCGGTTGGCCAACGGTGAACCGATCCCCGACGGTGCGTTCGGTACTCCGACCGCATGGTTCGAAAAAGGCCAATGGAATCTGTTCTACGAGCGAAACGACCGGGCGATCTGGCTGGCTCGATCGACTGACACAAAAGTCTTCACGAACGTTGATGACGAACCGGTGCTGGAACCGGGTCCCAACGAATACGACCGCGATATGATCGCTATGAATCAGATCATCCGTTACGGCGAGCGCTATTACGCCGTCTATCACGGCACGAAGAAATCCGACGATCCGAAACAGCCCAATCTGTGGTCGACCGCACTCGCCTCATCGATCGACCTGGTTCATTGGACGAAGTATGCAGGCAACCCGCTGCGGCCGATTTCAGAAAACAAATCGAGCGGCCTGTTAATTCACGATGG
>JANXOO010000816.1 GCA_025353525.1 Schlesneria sp.
GCCACCGCACGCGAACATCGCACGAAATTTGACTGGGCTCAGGAAGTCGCGTCGCTTCTGGATGGAAGGTACGCCGACTGCGAACGGATCACGCTCGTCTGCGACAATCTGAACACGCATACCATCGGTGCATTCTACGAAGCGTTTAAACCCGAACGAGCACGCTCTTACGTTCGGCGAATCGATTTTTGCTTCACACCCAAACACGGCAGCTGGCTGAACATCGCCGAGAATGAACTGAGCAGCATGACACGTCAATGTATCGGCGGACGAAGACTCGGCGAGTTGGAAATCCTCCAGCGAGAAATCGCCGCGTGGTCAGCGGACGTGAATCGCACGCAACGAGGCATCGACTGGCGAATGAAAATCGACGACGCTCGATACAAACTCAAGTCCGTCTACCCTAAAATTCAATGCTGACAAACCACTAGTGCCATTCACCCGATGGGCTGAGCTATTGGAACGCGTGGCCCTTTAGGCCGAAAAACCGCTTGGATGGCATAAAGTTTCCACTTCCAAAATCCCAACATTTTCAAAATCCGACTGTGTCGTTTCGCTGGTACGCAATCTGCGAAAATCACTCGCGACGATTGCGAAGCTGAAGCTGCAAGTCCTCTGTCAGAATCATGCCCGATCTCTCGCGCAACCGAAAGTCCAGATGCAGCGCGGGATGTTCCGGAAACAGCGGCTGGTTCAAAACGCAAATGCTGATCGACTGTCGAAACGAGCCGTAGAGCAACCCCTGTGTCAACTGATTGACGTCCGACCTCGCGTTATAAAGGGTCCCGAAGCGGGCTACGAGTTGAGTTTGTCAACAACGTGGCGCGAGGTTGAAGGACGAATTTCCGAAGGTTTTTTTCAGACCGAACCATACAGAGTTTCAGTAGAGAAAATTGGCATACGATTCTTCGATCTGGCGACTGAGCGATTCCGTCGACTGACCGACGATTTTCGCCTGGTCATTCAGAATCTCGGCAAAACAGGGGAGCGCCGATGTTCGGCCTTCTGTATTACAGTCCCAAAGTTTCGAACGGATGATCGCTTTGGCACACTGCAGGAAGCACTCCTCAATTTCAACAGCGATCCCGATAAGGGGCTGTTTTTCGCCAACAGCGAATGATGCAAGGATCTCATCGTCACGAATCAGGCATGCCCGACCGTTGACTCGTAACGTTTCACCCAAACCCGGTATCAAGAACAAAATCCCGATGCGGCCAGTCTCGATAATGTTGCGCAAGCTGTCGACACGACGATTGCCTCGGCGGTCGGGAATGACCAAAGTCCTGGAATCGATGACCTTGGCCGAGCCAGGTGCATCGCCGCGCGGTGAAACGTCACAGCAGCCGTCCCGATTGAATGTGCCAATCAGCAGAAATGGCGATTCTGCGATAAATGTTTTCATATGGCTGTCGAGTTCGGGCAATTGCTTTTTAATGGACAATTCGCTCGGCGCGCCAATCAATTCAGAGAGTTCATCTGCGGATGTGACCCGACGATGAAAATGTCGCTCAAAACCCGTTTCGACGGCCATTTTATTGTTTTCCCCAGCAGTCGTATTCCAAATCAGTTCGTGAAGTCTATCCGCGATTCAAAGGCGAAAGAACCAAAATTCCCGGATAACCCTTGCGGAAGCAACGACGCAAAATCGCAGAGACAACTCAACCGGAAAGAATGGCCGCTCTGGACATTTCGAAAAAACAATGTTGATTGCCAGAAGTCACGCGGTGTCTTTTTGTCATCTGATCGCTATCCTGACGAGTTATTAGAATTCTATTGCCACGAGTCCCTCTGATCCCGAAAAAATGTCATGTCGCGCGAACCGCTCTTCAAGATCAGCGAAGCGGGTTTTTTTTGTCCCAAAGGAATGTTTTACGTCGATCCTTGGGCTCCCGTAGCGACGGCTGTAATTACGCACGCACACGCCGATCATGCGGTCAAGGGATCGCGGCGGTATGTGACGGCAGCATCGGGGAAACGAGTGCTGTTGTCCAGGATGGGACAACACGCGAAAATCGAGACGCTTGAGTTCGGCGAATCAATTGATTTGAACGGCGTCAAAGTGTCATTGCATCCTGCGGGACATATTCTGGGTTCTGCGCAGATTCGAGCCGAATACAAAGGTGAAATCTGGGTCATTTCCGGCGACTACAAGGTCGCGCCTGACCCAACATGTGCTGCATTCGAGCCGGTTCGTTGTCACACGTTTGTCACGGAATCGACATTCGCCCAACCGGTGTATCAATGGGAGCCTCAGCAAGTAACATTCGAGAAAATTCACGATTGGTGGCGAGCCAATCAGGCCACCGGACAAGCCAGCTTTTTATTCGCCTATGCATTGGGGAAATCACAGCGTCTGCTGGCGGGACTCGACTCGTCGATCGGACCGGTTTTCGCCCACCGCGACGTGGAAGAGGTGAATGTTTTGTATCGGGAGTCAGGAGTTAACCTGCCAATCGCCCGAATTCCCAACGACGGAATGACTCCCGACGAATGGGGCAGTTC
>JANXOO010000567.1 GCA_025353525.1 Schlesneria sp.
TTGTGATTGACCCGGATATTGGTGCTGTCTGTTATGCCGTCACAAAAGCCGATGTGAACGGCGACGGGATGCCCGATATCGTGGCCGTCAGCGAAAACCGGGTGCAATGGTACGAGTCGCCGAAGTGGACGAAGCACGTCATCCTTGAAGCTCAGACCGAATTGGACAATGTCTGTATCGCTGCTCACGACATTGATGGCGACGGGAAAATCGATTTTGCATTGGGTGCAGGCTGGATCAAAGCCAACTCGGGCAGTATCCAGTGGATCACACGCGGTCAAAACCCCGATGACAAATGGTCCGTGCATCTCATCGCGCATGAACGAAGTACTCATCGGATGAGTTTTGCCGACGTGCTCGGAACCGGTCATCCGCAACTGGTCGTTTCGCCACTCAATCGCAGCATCGACGGAAAAGAGGGTGTTCGACTTCTGGCATTCGAAGTTCCAAAGGAACCGCGGACTGACCGCTGGCCACTGACCGTCATCGATGAGTCGCTCAATCGAATGCACAATCACACGCACGTCGATTGGGATGGTGACGGTCGCACGGAAACGATCACAGCCAGTGAAGAGGGAATATCCCTGTTGCGGAAGCATGAGACAACATTTCAAAAAACGTTACTCGCTGCCGGAGCCGTCTCTGATAAGGCAGATTTGCGCGGTGCGGGCGAGGTTAAGGTCGGCAAGATCTCTGGCGGCGGCCGATTCCTTGCAGCTGTTGAACCGATGCACGGAAACAGCGTCGCTTTTTACAGTGCGCCATCGGGCAAGAACCGACCGCTGGAGCGAAACGTGATCGAAGAATCACTGAAGCAGGGGCATGCCGTCTGGACTGCCGACCTCGACGGGGATGGAACCGATGAAGTCATCATTGGTCATCGCGAAGCGGGTACCGGAGAGATCAAGGGACCCGGACTTTACGCCTTCTCGTTCACCTTCGACCAGGGACTCAAGTGGCACAAGCACATCATCGACGATGGCGGAATCGCCGTTGAAGATGCGATGGCTGCGGACTTCAATGGCGATGGACGAATCGATCTGCTCGCAGGGGGCCGAGCGACCAGAAATCTGAAGTTGTATCTGAATCAGGTGGGTGCGCCTTAACGACCGGTCATCATGTGAAGCTCGTACCCGGAACTGCAAAAAGCGAAATGTACATCTATATTATCGGAACGCTGGACACCAAAGGAGCGGAAGTCGGTTACGTGCGCGATTGCCTGCGAGAACTCGGCATCGCTACGCGCGTCGTCGATGCAGGATGCCTTGGTGAGCCGACGATAGGTGCCGATATCTCACGCGAATCGGTTTTCGCTGCAGCAGGTACGTCTCTGAAGGCAGTTCGTGAACGTGCCGATC
>JANXOO010000831.1 GCA_025353525.1 Schlesneria sp.
CCGATCAGCGTTTCGATCTCGCCGACAACCGTGCCGATCTCGCCTCGCCACAGCCGTTTCTTCCGGGTTTTCACCCAACGCGACTTGGCACTGCCTTCGAGGGATTTGCTCTCCGCGATTTTGCCGAGGTATTCCACGGCATGCCAGAAGTCAATCAGTTGCTGAACCTGGTCGTCCTTCAGCCCCAGAGATTTCACCAGCTTTGGGACTCGTCGCCAGATCCACGCGGCCCCGTCGGCCACGAACAGGACGCGGGCCGCTTCGGTCAGGTTGAGTCCCCGCAGGTAGGCCAGCAGCAACGCAAACAGTTGATCGCACGAGCCGAGGGTGCCATCGATCACCGGCGGGAAGTCCTTCGCCATCCGGCCTTCGTCGTCGACGGCGTAAATGATGAACAGTCGGGGTTCACGCCATTTCGGGGTGAACCGTTTTCGGCCCTTCCTGGTCTTCCCCCGACGTCGCTCGCGCAGGCGAACGCGGCCACCGTCCAACGACACGACGATCCGTCGTCCCGAGACGTTTCCTGCAACCGTCAGCGATCCCTGAGTGGTCCGCTTTTGAAGCATTCGGCCCATTCCGGCGGTCACGTTCCGCAGTTGATTGACTGAGACGTCGATCCCCTGTTCCGCGAGCATCTCCGCAGCCTCTTCGCAGGATCCCGGCAACACCGACGCTTTCGCCATTTGGTTCCTCATTCCAGGCGTGTAATGGCCTGCGATCCCCAGCAACAGCAACATCGGATAGAGACCACGACGGCCTTGCTGGTCCGCTTTCGGCGTTTTGAGGCGGTGATAGTACGTGATCAGCAATGTCACGGTGACATCACCGGGAAGGTGAATCACTTTCGTTCGTGTCCCCTGCGAATGGAACTTTGTCGCGAGAGATTTGACGAACTCCCGTTCCCGCTCGTGCATCCCCAAGGATTCCACGGAGCGAATCAAAGACATTCCATGATAAAGAGAGGCCAACTTCCTCCCGAGTTTGGCAATCTGCTGCTCAAATGTTGCATGGCCAGACGCCGAACTCAGATCAACCGTCATCGCCAATTCCGGCATTTGACTTTCAACAACACTCGCTTCGCCGTCCAACCGTTGGTATTCTGCGTTTATCCGTGAATCGCTCCGTGAAAAGAAGAATCTGTTTCAAATCTTCTTTTCACCGATTCACGGGTTTTCTGCGATACCAAATCCTCGATCATCAAAAAACCGACAATTCAAGAATCCGCGAGGAAGAAGCACAACAGGCAGGCATCTATGCGCAAGCAGGTCTTGAACGGGCACTGATTCGATTAAGAAAAGACCCGGAATATCGTCGGGAAGAATGGAAACCTTCCGTTGGTGATTCGGTCGGCCTGGTGATGATCGAAGTCGTTCCGTCCCCGAATATCCCCCAAGAGTTCAAGATTCAGATTGTCGCACACTTTCCCGCAAAAGAAAAGAATTCTCCACAACGCATTCGTGAAGTGACGGTGCAAAGATCCATTTGATCGTCTTCAACTCCACTATTTTTGAACTGTTACCAGGAGCCTTAGCCATGAATTCCAGAGTTTGTCGTCGAAGAAACGTTTCATCGGGGTTCACCCTGATCGAATTGCTGGTCGTCATTGCAATCATCGCGGTATTGATTGCTTTATTGCTGCCAGCCGTTCAGCAGGCGCGTGAAGCCGCACGGCGAACACAGTGTCGCAACAACCTCATGCAGATCGGATTGGCGATTCACAATTATGAGATGGCTCACTCAACTCTGCCGCCCGGTTCGGTGAACGCAAGCGCTACCATTGAGGATAATCCTGTCGGCTACCATGTCGGCTGGATGGTGCAAATACTTCCTTTTATGGATCAAATGGTCGCCTATCGGAAGTACGACTTCGATCAAGGTGTCTACGCCGAAAAGAACGAGAGTGTCCGCAGACATCTCATCCCTTCTTACATTTGTCCCAGCGCCCCGACTCCGAACAATTTGATCAATGATGGTGCCGTCAGTTGCTATGCTGCATGCCACAATGACGTCGATTCACCCATTACTGATAAAGGCAACGGGTTGATGTTCCTCAATAGCAAAATTCGTTACCAGCAGATCACGGACGGAGCTTTTTGCACGATATTGGTTGGAGAAGTCGTCCCCACTGCCCGCTCTTTGGGTTGGGCATCAGGAACCAGTACCACCTTACGGGTGGCGAGGCCGCTCAATGAGTGGACAAGAAGCAATCTCAACCTTGCGGCACAAATTGCAAAATCAGATGTTTCGAATCAGCCTGGATTCAATAGTGCGCACATCGGGGGAGCGGCTTTCCTGTTTGCTGATGGTTCATGCCGTTTTATTTCGGAAAACATCGCTCGAGACGTGTTTTTACACTTGGCGAATCGTGAAGATGGAAATCTGATTGAAGAGTTTTAGTCGTGGTCGCGTTCCGGCAAGATCGATACTGGCGGATTTTGATTTGCCGATTTCCGCCCGTCGGATCACGGCAAATCCGGTTCGTCCGAGCCATCATGATCCGAAACTTACCTGCAGGAAGCCATTTCCGTGCGACGCTCGTTGGTATCACATTCTGACTTTCTTTCATGCCTGGCGATGGCCCGTTCGTAAACCCTCAGGTATTCGTCAGCGCTGTGTTTCCACGACCAGTCTCGCTTCATACCCGCCATTTGCAATCGGTTCCACTTTGTTTTGTCAGAATACATGGCCCGCGCGCGACAGATATTCCAGAACAGGACTTCGCTGCGAAACTCGCGAAATGTGAACCCGTTTGCGGTTCCGTTCGCAATGTTTTCCACGCTGGCATCCACAACCGAATCGGCCAAACCGCCGACGGCACGCACGATGGGTACGGTACCGTAGATAAGGCTGTACATCTGATTCAGCCCGCACGGCTCGAATTCGCTAGGCATCAAAAACGCATCGGCGCCCGCTTCAATCTGATGCGAGAGTTCTTCATCATAACCGATTGTGGTCGCAACTTTCGTCGGAATATCTTGAGACATTTTCAACAGCAACGATTCAAATCGTGGATCACCCGATCCGAGAAAGGCCAGCTGAATATCCTGGTCAAGTAGCATGCCGGAACACTGTTCGAGCAACTGAAATCCCTTTTGTTGGGTCATTCGCGAAATACTGCCGAGCAACAGAACGTCGGAACGAACTGGCAGTCCAAGTCTGCGTTGCAAGGCCGCCTTGCACGCCGCTTTGCCGGCAATCGACGTTGTCGCTGAATAGTGCTCGGCGATCAGCGGATCGGTCGACGGATTCCAGACATCGGTGTCGACGCCGTTCAGAATCCCGATCAGATCTTCGTTCCGGGATGACAAGGCACTATTCAGTCCGCAGCCGAATTCCTGTGTCTGGATTTCGCGCGAGTACGTCGGACTGACCGTCGTGACAAGATCCGCGAACATAATTCCCGTCTTCAGAAGATTCAAATGACCGTAACATTCCATCTGACGCCAGTTGAAGTATTTCCAGTCGAGGCCCGTTAACAGCATGTCCCAATGCCAAAACTGACCCTGAAAGGCCATATTGTGGATCGTAAAGACCGATGACGTTCGCTCGAAACCCGGTGTGCCGCGATATTCGACGTTGACCAGCGCCGGAACCAGTCCCGTCTGCCAATCGTTCGCATGAATGATATCCGGTTTCAGATCGAGGACTCGCGTTGCTTCCAGCACGGCGCGGCTGAAGAAAATAAACCGCTCGCTATTGTCGCGGTAGTCCTGATCCTGTTCGACGTACAGACCGGGCCGATCGAAGTAAGCAGGTTGATCGATCAGGTAGACACTCGCGCGAGAACCGGGCAATGTCGACTTTAATATCCTGCCTTCGATCTGTTTTGAACCGATCGACACGCGAATGGTTTTACCCGTCGGCACGATCGTCGGAACGTCGGTACCGTTTTTCCGGATGACTTGCGGATAGTACGGCGTGATCAGCGAGACATCATGACCGACCGCAGCAAGCGATTTCGGAAGTGCCGTTGCAACATCCGCCAGTCCGCCCGTTTTGGAGAAGGGAACTGCTTCCGAACTGGTGAGCACAATTCGCATGGACCTGCCGCCCCTTAATTTCAGACCTTCGGCAACATCTGCCGATTGACGCGCGTTCACTCGGACGCCGGGCGCCATTGATGCCCCTGCTTCAGTCCGGTATCGGCGCGCGAGCAACGATTGCTTCAGATTGACGATTGGACGCCCATTAGTCGAGCAACACAGCGTGCAATTTGTCGTATGAAAGAGCTGCTACGGCAATCGGGGGCGGTTGCGTAAGTTAAAAAAACTGGCAAAACCGGAGTTGCGGATAACCAACAGGCTCCAAATTGGAATTCGGCATTTTCCGCCGAACAACAGAGACGCAAGTTGCTTTATAGTAAGACCTTGCGGATGGAACAGTTTATGGGTGTTGCGACGGAAAATCGCAAGCGGAACGATTTGCAAAGTTCAGATCACTCTTCATTCCGATACCGTTAAACAGGTCTGATCTCCTGGACGCGCTCGTTGAGGAGCAACTGGACTGCCATCGGTTGTAGTGGTGTCGCAACAAACGCGACTGCTGTTGTCACGCGCAATGGGTGGCAGCCGTAACTCTGCGATCGTCTGAAGACGAACAACGAGGCGACGCTGGGCAGAGTCATATAAATTCTCAAGGAGTGACAAATGTTTGGTCTGAGACGACTTCGATTTGTCGACATCGGGACAGGATTGTCCATGGTGCTCGGCACAGCAGGAATGCTGGCAGCTAGTGCTCTTATGGCGGACGAACCACAGTGTGCGGCGCCAATGAATTGCACTCAGGCGCAGCCTGCCTGCTGCGACCATATTTTTGAAGACGCAGCGGCGCGGCTGAAAGGTCTTTACGCCGGCCTGAGTTGCGATACATGTGCTGCCCCAGCCACGCCGACTCCGGCGTGTGCGGCAACGGCCGCCGGATGCGGTTCGACTGCAGGTGGTTGCGGAGCAACTGCTGGCGGTGCGCCTCCTGCAACCTGGGGGCTGACAGATATCTTCAACGATGATTGCGGAGGCAACGTTCTCAAAGATAACGGCTGGAAGCTGGGTGGAAGTCTGGCCCAAAGCTTTACCTGGAATCCACAGAACCCGGGCAACCGGTGGAACGGACCGGTCACATGGACCGACCGATCGAACGAATACCAACTGAACCAAGCCTGGTTTTACGCTGAAAAAGCGACCGATACTTCGAAGAAAGACTTCGACTGGGGGGGCCGCTTTGACGCTCTGTACGGTACCAACGCCCGTCTCACCACCGAGTCTGGCCTGGAAACCCCGCACCTGAACGGTCCTGGTATTTACGGGCTGGCGCTGCCTCAGTTCTACGCTGAAATGGCTTACAAGAAGTTCAAACTGAAAGTCGGCCACTTCATTTCGCCGATCGGGTACTTCACGGTCGACACGACCCAGAACTTCTTCAGCACCATCCCTTACACCTATCAGTGGGGTGAGCCTTTCACTCATACTGGCGCGATGTTGACCTACCAGGTTGACGACAGTCTTGTCGTCAGCAGTGGTGCAATTCGCGGATGGGACAACTTCGACGGCCACAATCCCTATTTGGGTAACCTGACGACGTGGAGCAAAACGTTCAAGGACAAATCAAACCTGGCTCAGGTCATCGTTCTGTCGCAGGAACCGAACTTCAACAGTCAGTTCACGCAACGTTACTACCAGTCATTGGTGTACACGAAGCCTATCAACGATAACTGGACGTACGTGGGTCAGACTGACTTCGGAACCCAGCGAGATGCCACGAACATTGGCAAACGAGCAAACTGGTACGGTATCAATCAGTACTTGTACTACAAGGTCAACGACAAGTGGACCTGGGGTGTCAACGGCGAATGGTGGCGTGACGAAGAAGGATTCCGAGTCGCCCAGTTCCTGCCGAGCAATCTCCCAAGTGGTATTACTGGTCGTCCTAACGGCGTGAACAACCTGCCTGGCGGGTATGTCGGTAACTTCTACCAGTTCACCGTCGGTCCACGTTGGTATCCCACCGGCAAGCCAAACTTCTTCATTCGACCGAACGCCCGTGTCGACTGGTTCGGTGGCAGCATTGACGGCAGCGTCAATACGACAAACTCCAAGCCATATGACAACGGAAGCAAGAACTACCAGGGACTGTTCATCACAGACGTCTGCTGGACATTCTGAGTTTTGCTGAAGTCATGCTGTACATAAGCAAGAGCCGCAAGAGGACAAATCGTCTTCTTGCGGCTCGACTTTTTTTTCTTGCGTCCGGACATCATTCCGCGAGACGTTCTTCCGTTGGCGTTTCGTTTGGGGGCCGCGGCCCGAGATACTGAAAATAATGACACTCGATCCGCCCGTTATACAGTTTCCTTCGTCGGTCGCAGCGACGCTTGAAAAATCGCTCGAATCCCGGATGTGATGTCAGAACGTAGATTGACCAGGTCGAAAGCGGTTCGAACGCGTCGGCCATATCGTCGTAGATCTCTGCAGCCGATTCGTCATCGCCCAGCCGCTCTCCATAAGGAGGATTCGCGATGATGACGCCGAATTCGTGCGTGGTTTTCAATTCGAGCACATCCATTTGCCTGAATTCGATGTCGCCGCCGATTCCCGCCTCGATTGCATTCGCCTGAGCCAACTTCAGCACACGTCCGTCGATGTCACTCGCCAACAACGGCAGTTTTGGTTTTCCGAGTGCCTTGTCACGAGCCTCGTCCCTTGCGAGTTTCCAGTGTTCCCGAGTCAACTGTGGCCAACCTTCGCACAAGAAATTGCGACCAAGTCCCGGTGCGCGATTTCGTCCGATCATCGCCGCTTCGATCGCGATCGTTCCCGATCCGCAGAAGGGATCCAGAAAGATTCGTTCCCGATTCCAGTAACTCAGCAGCACGAGTGCCGCTGCGGTCGTTTCCCGCAATGGAGCTTGCCCCCCCGCTTGCCGGTAGCCCCGTTTGTGAAGCCCCGGCCCCGACGTATCAATCGACAACAGCACCTGGTCTTTCAGAATTGCGACTTCGATCTGATATTCGGTGCCAGATTCCTGGAACCAGTGGCGATCAAAACTCTTTTTCAGGCTTTCGACGATTGCTTTTTTGGTCACCGACTGGACCGTCGGTTCGTGGTGCAATTGCGATCGGACCGACTTTCCGGATACCGGAAACTTCGCATCGACCGGCAACCATTCGTGCCATGGCAACGCTTTCACTTGATCAAAAAGTTCGCCAAAGTCGACTGCAGGAAACAGGCCAATTTTGACAAGCACCCTGTCTGCCGAACGAAGCCACAAGTTGCAAC
>JANXOO010000935.1 GCA_025353525.1 Schlesneria sp.
TTAATGACCGCCTTTGTTGCAAGTCTGGGGTTCCTTCCAATGGCAATATCGCATTCTGCCGGTTCTGAAATCCAGCGACCGTTGGCCACGGTCGTCATCGGCGGTTTGATCACATCGACACTGTTGACGGCGTTTGTCGTACCGGCGATTTACCCCTGGTTCGTCACTCGCTCGAAGGATCCGTCGTTGCCTGGATTTACTTGTCCAGCAGCGGCAATTCCTTCAGCGTAGGGCCTGCGGCATAGCCATCGCTGCCGCCATTGAATGCCGGATTGGAATCGGGCGACAATTCAACGCTGTCCCGAGTCAGATTCGGGAACGACCTGGCGGACGCATCGGTACGCCAGACAACCGGAGAATTATTTGACCGGGCACCTTCGTTCGATCCCCAGTACTTCTTCCACCTGCCGTGATCAAGAACATTATTGCCGTTGGGTTGCGACGGCGAGATTTCCAGAAACGTCGCAATGTTGTCGTAGAAGTTGGCATCGCCTTTCCACGAAAACGATTTTTGAAAGTCCATAAATTCCGAAAGTCCCCGCATCGCAATCAGCGGCCTTGCGGCCCCGCAAGAGATGATATTGTTTCTTGCGTCGATCAGAATTGGCGGAAGAATGTCCGTCGAACCTCCGATCGTTTCAACGGACAGCAGGCTTTCGCCGAGCAAACACGTGACGTGTTCAATTTGTAACGCGATCCCCTCTTTCTCCATGTCCGCAGCGTCAACAACGACTCTGAGTTGCAACAGATTTCCTTCGACGCCAATAAGCGATTCTTTCAATTCAAATCGAGCAGGAACGGGGTCGCGCATCACGACAAAATCGCACACGCCACGAACGATGCTTTTCGTCAGAAGGGTTTCAGGTGGAACGACCGGCATTCCGTTACGACGGAGTCCCATTCCTTCGAGGCCCTTGCCCACGGGTGCCCGGTGTTCGATCACACACGCCGCCTTGTTATGAGGATTCGTCACAGTCACCGTGACGCCCTTCAAGTGCAGTTTTTCAGGTCGTTCGAGTGAAAACAGGGCCCAGCGGTCAGAGCCCGTGCGATTGGGGACCGCCATGACAAGGTCAACATTGACGAGTTCAAGTAATCCGCCAGCGACCGTCATCATTTGCGGTTGGGAACCTTCGCTCGCCGATTCTGACGGAGCGAAGAGAATTGTCGGTCGGAATCCGTCGGCTGCCCGGATTGTCACGATTTTGTTGGGAAATCGGATCGGCCGTTCAGGCTCGCGAACGCCGTTGTACCTCAATTCAATGATGCTGCCAGCATCGGCAGCTTCAGTGCAAGCGGCTTCCAGGCTGGCGTAGGACTTTCCGTTCAGAATGCGGATCGCGGCGACCTGCTCGACGGCCGCTACCACAGGCTTGTCCGGTTTCGCCGGAGAATCAACAGGGGCATCCGGCGGGATCGGCACTATGAGTGGCGGAAAGTCATTTGCCGACGATGAGGTCGCTGGCGACGAACCAGTCTTTGAACTTTCAAACAATGTATTGGCAGTGGCGGGAGCAAAATCATCGCGCGATGACCGCGACTGGGCGTTCTGGTTTTGAGTTTTCCGGTCGACATCGGGGGACCGGCGGTCCGTAGAATTGCGGGCGGGCAGATTGCGGTCGCCTGGCACCGCGGTCGAATCCCATGCCGGTTCCGGATTCGTCCCGGTCCTGAGTTGCATCAGCTTCGGATAAAACTGCATTCCGGCGACGATCAGACACAGGGCACACGTCGTCGCAACCCAGCCGAAATTGTCCTGCCAGAACGGGGGCTTGAATCGCGTTGCTGTGAGCCATACCTGACCATCAATCGGAACGGCTCCTGCACCCAGGCCCCGTGCCACGATCAACAGGTCGCGCAGCAAATCGGGCGGTGACGCGTACCGATGTCCCGGTTGACTCGCCATCATTTTGCGAACGACGTGAGAGAGCATCGGAGAGACACGGCGGTTCTTTTTGGCCGGATCGGGCGGCTCTTTGCCATGATGATCGAGCAACTTCTGTAACGCAGTCCCTTCCGGATAGGGCGGCTCGCCTGCCAGCATGTGGTACAATGTGCATCCGAGCGAATAGATATCGCTTCTGACATCGACACTGTGCGGATCGCGGGCTTGCTCGGGAGAAATGTAGTCGAACGTACCCAGTGTCGTTCCGGGAACGGTCAGTTCCAGAGATGACTCGAGCGACGTTTTTCTGGCAAGCCCCAGATCGACCAGTTTTGCCCGACCGAACGGTGTGATCAAAACGTTCGACGGTTTGATGTCTCGATGAATGACTCCGGCACTCGACGAATGATGCAGCGCTGCCGCCAGTTGAATCGCGTAATTCACCGCCTCTGCAGGGTCAAGCCAGCCCTTCGCACGGATCAAATCGCGAAGGTTTTGACCGGGAACGTATTCGTAGGCGATGTAGTGCAGTCCGAATTCTTCACCCGAGTAGAAGACGCGGGCGATATTGTCGTGATCGAGTCGCGCGGCCGCTTGTGCTTCGTTCTGGAACCGCTGCACGGACATTGCATCGAGTGCAAGGGCGGGGGCGAGCACCTTCAGTGCAACTTCGCGTTTAAGTCGCCCGTCGGATGCGAGAAAAACGCTTCCCATCCCCCCGATGCCGATCCGTTTCTGGATCGTAAAATGACCGATCGTGATCCCGGAAACGTTTTCGGCATCATGAGTCGCCGGAAAGAGTCGTGGAACCAGTTCGTTTCCGTAAGACGAACCCTCGCCGTTCGTTCCGGGCGCCATCACGCGCGGATTTGTGATAACGGTTTCAGCACCGAGTCCTTTAGGATGGCGCCACGACAAACCGAACCCCAACCCTGCGGCCATGCCGGGTTCCGATTTCGGTTGATTCAGGCTGCTCGCCATGACGGACGCCAATTAAGTAAAAAACCGCGACAATGCCGGGATCGTTTCGCGATTCGGACCACCGTGAACCAGTCGCGGTTGGTCTTCGTTCGAACATTTTCATCGTCCGACACCACGGCTGACGATTTCCGACACATCATTCCGGATCGAACTCAGGTAATTTTCCAACGATTCGTTCAGACGCAGGGTGAATCGTTCGCTTTCAAGGACAGAGGCAACATAGCTTCGAATCGTAACATCGGCAACCGGCGGGGATCCCGAAGTCGGGTCGTGTTGGCGACTTAACTTCTTCAGGTCATGAACTTTCGGAACGAACCCCAATTCGAGATGTTCAATCAGTTCACGGACACCGCGAGCCGAGTCGCGGAGTTTTTCACGAAGCGTCAAATGATCGATGGAGGAACTCATTCGTCGTCCCCGTCAGAGTGGGCCGGGTTGGAAATGTCGCTGTATTAAACCGATCCAGGACGCCAATCGTCAAGACAGATTATCAAATGGCCATCGATTGGCTGGCGATTTCGATCAAAATCGGCTAATTCTGCAATCCTCAATGGTGAGGGGAGTCAAAAACATGGCGGTGCGGGGCATTCGGGGCGCAACCAGCGTCGAAGTCGACGTT
>JANXOO010000943.1 GCA_025353525.1 Schlesneria sp.
AGTGAAGTCTTCTCCCGCTTTCCTGTCTGCAGGTTCATCATAGTCGGCGACAACGACATCGTTGATTTTGACTTTGATATTCTTTCCATTGACGATCACCGTCTCGGTGTACCACTTGTTATCCGGAACATGCTTTTCGAGAACATCCTTGACTTCATAGATGCTGCCTGTCCGTTTTGGATCGCTCTGGCTGTTGTTGACTTGTACTTCAAATCCGTATTTCGGCCAGCCTTCGGGCTGAAATCGGGTATGAAAGTAAATGCCACCATTACTGTTGGGCTCGGTCATCACATCGACCCGCAGTTCGAAGTTGGTGAATTCCACGGGCGATTTACCGTCACCGACGTAGAACAGATGGCTGCGAGGGCCCTTCGCGACGAATGCCCCGTCCTTCATCGTCCAGCTCGCTTCACTTTCGTTGATCTTCCATCCATCAAACGACTTACCGTCAGTCAATTGAACGAACCCGTCCTTGTCCGGCTCGGCAGCCGAACCGATCAGCGACGTTGAGACCAGTGCCAGCACTACGGCAGTAAACAAATTTCTCATAGATCGATCCCGTCATCACAGAGGTCAAATCCAAACGATCATCGTCGAAGAAGACACAACCCTCCCCGATCCAGACGATAGTTTGGCGGAACAGAAGGCGGCTGTAAATGCAGTCGCCAGAGAAGCCCACATCGCAGGCAGAACAAACTAAATAATAACCCGCAGGTGTCCCGCCAGGAGCCAAAGCAGAGGCTTGAACCTGTCCCAGGTTGGAGTTCAGACTTTAGTCTGTCTTATCCTGAAATTCCAGGTCAAGCTGTCCCGCCGCCAAATCCACCCGCTCATCAACGCCCCGGCATCCCGTTTTCAATCTGGCGAGCGTCTTCCTCATACTGCTGATCGAGTTCCGAAAAATCAACTCCGGTCAATTCATCAAGTCCTTCGGCCCGATCCCGAACTCGTTGATCGTTGCTGTAGAGCTGCGAGAGATGTTTCACAACAGCTTCCCGATACCTGCCATTGTCGTAATGCATGAAAAATCGGGCCAAACCTGCCGCCTGCGTGTAGTTTTTGACGATTTCGGGCGATCGCTGAAATTCTTGAGCACCGTATCCGGAAAACTCTTTCATGGGGACGTAATAGTGCAATTTCAACAGGTTTTCCCGAGCACCGTGGAAGCGGATATAT
>JANXOO010000949.1 GCA_025353525.1 Schlesneria sp.
TGGTCCATTGCTTGGAACACCAGCAGCTTTGGCACCAGCGGCGGCGGCTTTTCCGCAGTCCTTTTCGTTAGCATTATGGACGAGGACCGGAGGTTTGTCACTTGATTGGCTGACAAAAAAGGTGTGGAATTCGTTAATGCCGATGTTGTAGACGGGGACGAGTTCGGGATGCTCTTCCCGGCGAACGGCAACGACCGACTGGCGTTCCTCGTTCGGGCCGATCATGGTCATTCCCGGAATCAGGTCATCCGGCTTGACGTAGGAACCGTTCTCGACAATCCAGAACGGATGGTCTGCGGTCGTGGTAATGGTTTGAGTCTGGCCTGACGTGTCGGTCAGCGTCACCATGACCAGATGTCCGGAACGGTGTTCGAACAACTGCCGGACAGGTTGCAATCGGACCGCCGGACCGAATTCTTCTCGAGCCAATACCAGGTCGCCCGTCTTCAACGTCTCGATCGCGACCGTCTTGTAGTGCCTTTGCCCGTTGCCGTCGAACGATTGCCTGATTGCAACTTGTGTGCCCGCCGCAAAACAGACCGTCACCCGCGCACCGAGCAGATGCAGGAACCCGTCACCAGTCGTCGCGGCGATCTCCTGCCACGTGTGACCACCTTCTGCCAACATCTGTGCACCCTGAGTGAACCGATACGACGCCGTCCCGATTTCGACGGCTTTATTGATCCGCGTGAGGATGACACACGTTTTCGCAGAGACTTTGAGTACTTTTCCGAAAGCACTGAGTGTCAGTGCAAGGTCGCCCGCCGCATCAACCACCCCTTCACGGATGTTGCCCTGTGCGAAGTTGTCAGCGGCGCTGCCGCCGGGAAGCGCGTTCAGGGCAATCTCCAGTGCCATCAGCTTCATCGCCGTACTCTGAACATTCTGTGCGATAAACGAAACCTGCGCAGCTTCTGCCTGGGTTTGTATTGTCGAGACGATATTGACGAGTCGATAGTGAGCTGGCGTCTCGCTGACGGCGACAACCGCTTGGCCGTTGACGGAGGTGAAGGTCGCAATCTTCAGCAGCGGAACGTATTCCAGCACGATGGTTCCCAACGGCGTCGGGATCGTAACGACTGTATTTGCCGATCCGGACGTGCCTTCAAATGAATATGCCAATCCTTTCCTGATCATTGCTGCAATCCGATCAACGGGAATGGACATCGGATTGAATTCACCGGCAACCACGACCCCGTCGTCAGGGTTATTCGGAGGGTTGTTGCCGGGTGGTGCATTTCCGACACCGGGTTGCCCGAGCAACTGGCCGGGTTGAGGGATCGGCGGTGCGATGGTGAGCGACGCAGACGCAGCGACCGTCGTTGCCGTGGAATTAAACGTCCCGCCCAGATCTGTGATAATGCTGTTCAATTCCGTTTCGTAGTCCGTACCGGATGTGGTCTTCGTCGTGACGCTGCCGATCGGATTGCCCGCACTGTCCGTTTGGCTTTCGACATCGTAGTACGAAAAGACTTGCGTGAGGTTCCCGGAATCCCGGTTGATCGGGTGATGCGTCCCGGCGCCCACTGCGGGGATCACGATCATGTCGGCAAATCCCTCAGTGTCCTTCCCTTTGCTCTCGATCACGTTCGTGATCGAATTCATTGTCCTGTTTCCCGTTGCGGCGTCGGTCGACGTAAACAGTTCCGATTCCAGGTTGTACGCATCATTCAACGTCAGCGTTCCGACTTCCGACTCCGTGTCGGTATTGACTCCATCGGGCGTCCACATGTCTGTCAGAGTGGCCGTATCCACAAAGTTCTGGTTGACGACGTTCACGTTCGTAAAATCGATTTGAACGCCGTTGGGAAGCATGCCGACAATTCTCGTTTGAAATCTCTTGCCCGTCGATGTTGTTTCCGTGTCGACAACCCCGGCACCTCCCGTATCGACATCCGACCCGGGACTTGTCAGTGACGACGAATGTACATCCGTCAGGTTTTCCGTATCCTTCTCGGCAACGTTATCGGTGCTGCCGGTATCAGTGTACTGCCCTGTCGTCCGCAGGCCTGAAACCGGATTGACCGTTACATAATTGTTGCTCGCCTGGGTCGTCTCGTTTGAAAAAACATCAACTTCACCTCCCTGAGTAAAAGTATCGTTTTCGTTGTCGCTCGTAACGACTCCTCCGGAATCGGTCGTGATTTCCGTACCGTTATCCGATGTCGTCATCGTGTTCGGGGTCGCAATCCCGAATAGCGTAAAGTCGGTTTCATTGACATCGAGCACGTTGCCGCTCGGATCGCTTCTGTGAATACTGCTCGTCACGTTAACGTGGCCTGAATCAGTCAGCGTTTCCGTATCAGTTTCCGAGAACGAGTTCGTCTCAGTTCCCGTCCCGTTCGTTTCCAAAGGCAATTCGTCGTCGTGCGAATCGCTCCCTTTGTCCGTGCTGACGGGAACGTTCAGATAGTCAATCGTGATGCCGGGCGTTGGATTGCCGTTGATTGCGATGTTCAACCCCGTCGATTCGTCGAAATAGTCTCCTGACTTTGCGTGTGCGACGACCGTTTCGACAGGCGTCGATGTCGCTGTGCTGCCGGGCGCAGTCGTGTCGGTGACATCCGATCCATCGTCGTCGTTGAATTTGTCGACATTTGATTCGCCCCCGGTAATCCGCGTAACGACACCCGTCACCGGGTCTGTGACGTTGAAGTCCAGCGAATCCCAAACCGTGACGGTCCCCTTGTCGACATTCTTCACGCCGAATTTGTCAATTTCATAATTGACAGAAGGATTTGCAGTATTGATTTCATTTTCGACACCCGTACTGTAACCGGATGTGGCATCGCCGTCGTTGATCGCAACCGTGACCCCGAAGCCGACGGCGATGCTGCCACCTGCAACCGGCGTGACAATCTTGTGGGACGAACGGTCATTCTGCCCGTAGTTGTCCGATTCGGTGACCTTGTCGTTCGTCGTGTTATCATCCGTGCGAACTTCGTTCGTTCCCAATCCCCCCGAGGTATCAGTGTGGTGATCGCCAGTGGTGTCATTTTCGCTAAATGTCACCTTATCGGTGTCGTCGGAGTGGATCTCGACCGTGATAACGACGCCATTGGCTGCGGTGGTCGTGTCGGTTGAATCTGCCTGGACTTCAAACTTCGGTTGATCGTTGACGATCTTCTTTTCCGTCGACGTG
>JANXOO010000952.1 GCA_025353525.1 Schlesneria sp.
GAACGTGGTCGGGTCTCACCCGAACAATTTCATGCGTGGTTTCAAACGACGATGAAAACAAAGGTCGATCTTCCGATTCTTGCCACGGCGGCGTCTGACATTTTCACACTGAACGCCCCGATTGTGCCGGTTCTTGATGAGTTGAAATCCCGAGGTTACCGGTTGGTATTGCTGTCGAATACCAGTGTTTTTCACTATGAATTTATTCGCGATCGATTCGATGTTCTGAACCGCTTTGACGACTTTGTCCTGTCGTACGAAGTTCAGGCGCTGAAGCCCGATCCGACAATCTACGAAGCGGCACTGAAAAAGATTGGCTGTGACGCTCCCGAGTGTTTCTATACCGATGACATCGCGGCCTATGTTGAAGGAGGCCGACGACACGGTCTCGATTCCGAAGTCTTTACGAATGTTGACTCACTGACGCACCACCTCGCCGTGCGGGGAATCAAGCTGACCGGTTCAGTTCGCGTCTGACCCGTGTGAATCCGGAAGCCCAAGGCTTGCCGCTTCTTCAATTGTCAGAGGGCGGTTTCCAACGTGGATATCTTCGCTATGGTAACACCATTCTGAATGTAGCAGCAGATTCCATCGTCCGTGGTGACGTTGGCAGAGCGTCCATTTATTTCCGTCATCCTCGCTCGATGTACTATAAGCGAAGTCTCTAAAAAAATCACAATAAATCTTGCCATCGCACATCAGCCGCGGGAGAGGAGACGGAATGAGTTCGCGTGGCGGATATAAATGGAGTTCTGTCAACCGGAGAATTTCGAGTACGCGGACGCTCAGCGATGCATGGCGTTCAACTTTCGAGACGATATCGATCAGTTCGATTCGGACCAGTCCCGATAGCGGGATCTCTTCGGGGTTGGAGTCCCAGCCGTTGATGCTCGAATTCCACGGCGTGAAAAGCACCCAAACAGTTTCGCCAAGCTTCGGAATTCCAAAGTGTTCATCAACATGCAGGCATTGAACACTTCCCGGTTCGGGCAAACAATCGATCCGCTTGAAGAATTCATTTGTGACAGCTTCGGTACCGGCAGACCAGCCCGTGCATGAAAACGCTCGCCAGTCGGCCCAGTCAGGAAGATCGCCGCATTCCGGAAGTGCTTTGCCACAACAGCAAATAAAAAACGGCTGGAATTCCTGCTTCATCGAATTCCGCATTTGTTTCTCGATCATCGTCTTGTCCCAGGATCAAAACAGGTGGCAACAGAAAAAACCGGGGCGACTTTCATCGCCCCGGTTCTCACAGTTCATGGTAAACGGCGATCCGTCTATCGCGAATTCATCTGAGACCAGTATCCGTTCCCTTTGGACATATGGTAATTTCCTGTTCCGTCGCGGTAGTAAACGTTTCCGGCGGTATCGCGATAGTAGCTATTGTTTTGCTGAGTGTGCGGCAAAACCTGTGGCTGACCGGTGTAGGGGTTCCTGTAAGTGCTGTTTCCGTTGAGTATATTGCCGAATTCGGTATTGTTGGCCTGATACGAGTTCATATAGTTCGTTTGTGCTGCAGCGCGATTCTGTTGAGCGGCCTGCCATCCTCGCCAGGCGTTCATTTCGCCAGCCTGATTATTTGCCTCGTTCTGCCGGAACTGCCGCATCCCTTCCGTTGAGAATCCGCGGGTTGCTGCGTGCCAATAAGCAAACTCCTGAGGCGACATTCGACCTCCCTGGGCCTGGTGCTGGCGATACATCGCCTGGACTTGCGGGTTGGCCATCGAACGGTTGATGACCCCTTGTTGCGCAAATTCAATTTGTGAATTGAGGTTGTTGAAGTTCTGCATGGAAGCATTGAACATCTGGTCGTAACTGGTCGCCTGTGCAAATGCATTTTGAGCGACAAACAGGGACGAGATTGTCGCGAGGGCAAGAATTGGACGCATGATCCGAGGCCTTTCAGGGAGAGTTTGAAACAGAGCCGATTGACTTCAAGCAGCTCATTACTGCTTGTGTTCGGCTCGATGTCACCAATACTGACCGCCCGGAACTCTGTGACACGAAATCCGTGGATTTCTCAGTAAATCTGCGACAATTCGCCACAGGCGATTGCCACATAAAGGCTTACAACACGAAGTACGACCAGCTCCAGCCACGAAAAATGATTACAGAAATCCGAAGCGGAGTCTTCGTCGCTTCGAAAAAACTGGTATCCTGAGAGTTCGGTTGTTATCGTAATGCTTCGTTTGTCATGCTGTTGAAGACTGTTTCTGCGGAACGTCACCCCATGTCGATGCCTGTAATACCGGGATACGAGGTAACGGAACTCGTGGGGCGCGGGGGTATGGGCCGGGTCTATCGCGCAACTGACTTGCGGCTGGGAAGAACCGTCGCCATCAAAATGCTCGTTGATTCGGATGATCCGGAGCTCCTCGCCCGATTCGAATCCGAAGCGAAGGCCGTTGCCAGCCTGTCGCATCCGAATATCACTCGCCTGTTTGAGTTCTCAAGAAATGACGCTGGCCAGCCGTATTGTGTCATGGAGTTCATGGGTGGCGGGACATTGGCTGATTTTACGGTCGGGCGGCCCATGTTGCCAAAACATGCGGCAGAAATTCTGATCACACTGGCGGGTGCGATCGATGCGGCGCATCGCGAGGGGATTCTGCATCGCGATCTGAAACCTGCGAATATCCTGATCGCCGGAGCTCCCAAATTGCAATCCGGCCCGCCAACGCATACTTCGGCAGAAACAATTGGCAAAACCCATTCAACAGCCGTCGATCTGAAATCAACTTCGCCAGTCACTCCGTCACTCCAATTGGCCGAGACGGAAGCACTCCCCGCGACACTGCGGATTTCTGATTTCGGATTAGCTCGCCGCATTGCCTCTGACAGCCATCTAACCCGTACCGGTCAAATCCTCGGCACGCCCGCTTACATGGCGCCTGAACAGGCATCAGGAATGGTCCAGCGACCTGGCCCTGGAGTTGATATCTACTCGTTGGGAGCCATTTTCTTTGAACTGTTGACAGGTCGAC